>NZ_JAYMZS010000064.1:0-49939 GCF_035828755.1 Amycolatopsis sp. H20-H5
AACACCGTCGAACGCGGCTTCAACCGACTCAAACAATGGCGCGGCATCGCAACCCGCTACGACAAATACGCGCTCACCTACCTCGGCGGTGTCCTCCTCGCCTGCGCCGTCATCCACACCCGGACAGGAACCAACAAATTGAGAGACACGCCCTAGTCGCCACCCGGGTCTCCGGCGACGGGAAGAAGGAGGCGATGAGAAGCTGACCCGTCCCCCGGCGGGTTGCCGCAAAGCGGGCCCCGAGTTGTCGGAAGATGACTCGGGGCCCGCTTTGTATCCTGGTTCGCCGGGAAATGGCTACCCGGCGGATCGTGAATCTCGAGGACTCTCGACCCGCCGGGTTGCTTGACACGGGTTCGCCGGGGTGACTGGGGAAGCACCGCTCCGGAGCCGTTCCACCGAGTGTAGGCAGTGCGCCCCGGAGAAGCTCTGGGGAAAAGGCCAGTGTTGCCGGAGCCCGGGTCGGCGACCTTTAGTGAGAAACACAGTGGTCCTCGGGGGACAGTTGCGGGGCGCGTGGTGCGTTGTGTCGATCGGGGCCGTCCGGCCGCGGACTCACCTCAAAGGACCGAGGAGTTGACAGTCGGATGAACGACGACAAAAGACGATCGGAAGCCCGGGAGACCCCGTTCAGCCGCCCGGTGGTGCCGTTCGAACGGTGGTACCTGGCGTTCCCGAAGTCGATCGCGCCAGTGATGACGTTCTGCGTCGAAGGCATCGGCGGCATCGACGTCGCGCGGCTGCGGGCGGCCGTGGCGGTGGCCTCGGCCGCCTGTCCCGGTTCCCGGCTTCGGCGTGACCGCACGAAATGGGTGGACAGCGGGATCACCCCGGCCGTCGAACTGGTGCGCGGCCGCGACCTTGACCCGTCCGCGCTGCACGAGGTCCCCGAGCTGCGGACCGCGTTGCCGGACCCGTCCGGCGCGAACTGCGACGTGCTGCTGTTCGGCGGCGAACCGTCCACAGTGGTGTTCCGCGCCTCCCACATCGTGATGGACGCCCGCGGCCTGCTGCTGTGGGTGGCCGACGTCTTTCGGGTGCTGCGGGGTGAAGACCCGGTCGGCGCGCGCTCCGAGGTCACCATTCTGGACCTGGACGATCCGCTCTACACGCGGGCCGATGTGGCCAAGCAGGAGTTCACCACACCCTCGTTGCTGGGTATGCCCGAAAAGCCGCACGCCCGCGACCTGCTTTGGCGCCGCAGGACGATCGACGGCACTTCCGCCGCGCTGGCCGCCAGGGTGGCGACCCGGATCGCCGGGAACTCGGGGATGCCCACCGCGACGATCAGCTTCCCGGTCGACCTGCGCCCGTTCCATCCCGAGGTCCAGACGGACCGGTCGACCTCGAACCTCTCGCTGACCGTCGCCCTCGACATCGCGGCCAAGCAGAACTGGGAAGACACCTACGAGCAGCTGCTCACCGTGCTGTCCGAACGCAGCGGCACCGTGCACGCCCCCGGCGCGGAGGTCCTGCGGGCTCCGCTGGCGGCGCTGAACCTGGTGATCAGGAACGTCGATCGCCGGACGCGCCGACGGGACAAGCTGGCCGGACTGGTCAACGTGAACAACCTCGGGCGGCTCGACCCGGCGACCTTCACCACGGAGGACTTCGAAGCCTCGGGCGCGTACCTCCTGGAAAGCCGGGAGCCGGCGAGCGCGCAGAGCATCGCACTGTCCGAAATGGAGGGACGCACCGAACTGACGCTGGCTTGGTGGGACGGTCCCGGGATCGGCGAGCGCGCGGACGCCCTGCTCGATGACCTGTGCGAAACGCTGTCACCGGCGGAAAATCGGGAGTACAGCGAGATCCTCCCGGTACCACCGTCGAGGTCCGGCGAGCTGGCCGCGGACAGGGGGGTGGTCGACCAGTTCCGCGCGCAGGTCGACGCGACGCCCGACGCGATCGCCGTCAGCGGGCCCGAGGGCGACTTCACCTACGCCGAGCTGGAGCGCCGCGCACGCGTGGTCGCCGGTGAGCTGCGCGCCCGCGGTGCCGGAGCCAACACCGTCGTCGGGTTGCTGGCCGACCGCACGATCGCCGCCGTCGCGGGTGCCTGGGGCGTGCTGCTGTCCGGCGCGGCGTACTTGCCGATGGACACGAAACATCCCGACGGCCGGATCCGCACCCTCCTCGACGACGCTCACGCACCGGTCTGCCTGGTCGGAAAACCCCATGACGGCCGGGATTTCCTGCCGGACGGCTGCGACCGGATCGTGCTGGACGAGCTGCTGTTTTCCACGGAACCGCACGAGATCCACGGGTCGCCCGAGCCCAGTGACCTGGCCTATGTCGTCTATACCTCGGGGTCGACCGGCAAGCCCAAGGGCGTCGAGATCGAGCATCGCAGCCTGAGCAACTACGCGAGCTGGGCGGTGCGGGACCACGGGATCGACTCCTCGACTCGCTTGCCCCTGTTGTGCTCACTGTCCTTCGACGTCGCGGAGATCTCGCTGATCCTGCCGTTCCTGGTCGGCGGCACGCTGTTGCTGATGAAGGACGAGCTCAGCCACGTCGCGATCCAGGAGGTCCTGGACAACGGTGCCACCGTGCTGTCGCTGACCCCATCCCATTTGGACCTGATCACCCGGCTCGACCTCGAACCGCGCGCCGTCCGGACGCTGATCGTCATCGGCGAGCAGTTCACCCGCTCGGTCGCGGTCCGGGCGCAGGAGCTGTTCGGTCCGGAGTGCCGGATCATCAACCTCTACGGGCCCGCCGAAGCGACAATCGGTGTGAGCCACCATTTCTTCGACATCGAGCGCGACACCGGCGCTGCCGTGCCGATCGGTGAACCGCTGGACGGTGTCACGTTCCACCTGCTGTCCCCGGATCGCCAGTTCGTCACACCGGGGGAGACCGGTGAGCTGTACATCGGCGGCCTCCAGCTCGCCAGGGGCTACCGGGGGCGGCCCGACCTCACCCGGCAGCGGTTCGTGCGGATGGCCGACGGCAGCCGCGTCTACCGCACCGGCGACATCGCGCGGCGGCTGGAGTCCGGGGCGGTCGAGTTCTGCGGGCGGATCGACGACCAGCTCAAGATGCACGGCCACCGGATCGAACCGGCGGAAATCGCGCAGACCCTCGAAACGCACAACGCCGTCGCGAGCGCGGTCGTTGTCGCCCGGTCGCGGCCGGGGAGCAAGGACAAGACGTTGTGCGGCTACGTCCTGACGGTCGCGGACGTCGAGATCGCCGAACTGGTGAAGTACCTCGAAGAGCGGCTGCCGCACTACATGGTTCCGGCGATGCTGCTTGAAGTCGACGAGATTCCCCGTTCGGTCAACGGCAAGGTGTCGGTCAGCTCGCTGCCGGATCCCTTCGCCACCGCGGAAACCCCGGCGATCGCGACCACGGGACCGCTCGACGACGTGGAGGCCGTGGTCGCCAAGATCTGGTCGCAGGTCCTCGGGGTCGAGACCGGCGCGATCGAGAGCGCGAGCGACTTCCACCGGATGGGTGGGGACTCGGTCTCGCTGATCACGATGGTGGCGATGGTGGCCAGGCAGGTCGTCGGGCCGGTGGGGGAGCGGGCCTTCACCGGGAGAATGCCGGAGATCATCCGCGACGCGACCGTCCAGCGCGTCGCCGAACTGGCCAAACACGCCAAAGCGAGCTGATTCGCCCGGTTCCGTCGCGCCGAACCTGAACGTCGCGACCGCCGGATAGCCGGACAGCAGCGATCTGGACCAACCGGGTCCAGATCGCTGCTGCTCGTCCGCGTCGCGGGAGTAGGGCGCACTCGGGCTCAGGAGTTACAGGGGGCGGCGGAAGCCCAGGATGGCGAAGATGATCCCGCCGAGGGTGAGCAGGCCGCAGATCAGGATCGCGGGCAGTACGGCCGAGGTGTCGCCGAAACCCAGCGCGATGGAGCGGGTGGCGTCCAGCGCGTAGGTCAGCGGGTTGACTTTGGCGACGATCTGGAGCCACGTCGGGAGGTCGGCGATGGGGACGTAAGCGCTCGAGGCGAACATGAGCGGGAAGAGTGCGATGAAGCTGATGTTCTGCATCGGTTCGGCCCGGCGCAACCACGTCCCGAACGCCAGGAAGACCCAGCCGAGAGCCCCGCCGACCATCAGCGAGATGAGCAACGAGCCCACCATGCCGGTGAATCCGCCGTCGGGGGAGTAGCCGAGCATGGTCGAGGCCAGCACGAGGATGACGATCACCTGCACCGCGCCGCGGGTGAGGTCGGACACGCTGCGGGCGACCAGCATCGAGGCCGGTTCGATCGGCAGTGACCTCAGGCGCAGCACGACGCCGTTCTTGAGGTCCTCGACGAGCCCGACCCCGCTCTGCAACGACGACTGCACCGCGTTGTCCACCAGGATCGCCGGGACCAGATAGTCCACATAGGATATCCCGTGCGGGAAATGGGGCGTGGACCCGAGGTTGGCGAACACCTGGGTGAACAGGAACAGCATGACCACCGGCTGCAACAGTCCGAACAGGACGATCTGGGGGTCGCGGATGACGGCGGTCAGCGAACGCTCGGTGAGGATGATGATCTGTGACCGCAGGGAACTGCCGGGCCACCGGACCGCCGCGGTACTTCCTTGGGCTCTGGCGAGGGTCGAGGTCATGGGGGTCTCCACGGTCATGCCGGTTGGTGGGCGGACTTCTTGGCCAGTGCCAGGTAGACGTCGTCCAGGGTCGGTTCCCCGAAGGCGAGTTCCGCTGCTTCCAGGCCTTCGTCGTCGAGCGCCCGGATCACGGCCGCGAGCTCCTTCGACGCCCGGACCGGGGTGGTGATGCTGAGGCCGTCCACCCCGATGGTGGGTGCCATCCCGGCTCGTTGCAGTGCCGCACAGGCGGCGCGGGGGTCGTTGCCGGGCTCGAGCGTGACGGTGATCGACCGCTCGCCGACCTGGGCTTTGAGCTGGGCGGCGGTACCGGAGGCGACCACCGATCCGCCGGAGAGCACCGCGATCGTGTCGGCGAGCCGGTCGGCTTCGTCGAGGTACTGGGTCGTGAGCAGGACCGTGGTGCCTTCTTCGACGAGGGTCTCGACGATTTCCCAGAGGTTGATCCGGCTCGACGGGTCGAGCCCGGTGGTGGGCTCGTCGAGGAAGATCACGTCGGGGCTGCCGACGAGGCACACCGCGAGGTCCAGCCGCCGCCGCATCCCACCGGAGTACGTCTTGGCCAGCCGTTTGGCGGCGCCGGTCAGGTCGAACACCTCGAGGAGGGTCTGCGCTCGGAGCCGGGCGGCCTTGCGGTCGGCGCCGAGCAGCCTGGCGATCAGGACGAGGTTGTCGCGCCCGCTCAGCCGCTCGTCCACCGAGGCGTACTGGCCGGTGAGGCCGATGACCTCCCGCATCCTGCGTGGTTCCCTGGCGACGTCGAACCCGGCGACCCGCGCGGTTCCCGAGGTCAGTGGTGTCATCGCGGTGAGGATGTTGACCAGGGTGGTCTTACCGGCACCGTTGTGCCCCAGCAGGGCGAGGACCGAGCCCCGGGGTGCGCTGAGTGTCACCGAATCCAGCGCGCACACCGAGCCGAACGACTTGCAGACGTCGATGGCTTCGATCATCGGCTGCGGGCTGGAGGCCCGGCTCGGCACGAGCGCGGTCATCGGTGGTCTCCCCGCGGCTGGTTCGGTCGGTGAACCGCGCGGGGCGGGTTTTTCGCCGGGCGACGTACCCAAAGACCGTGGCCGGTTTCAGTGTTCGTCACAGCTGCCTTTCCGATTGCTGGTGACCGGGCCTGGCTCTCGCCGCACGGTGATACGTCTGCGTGCCGAGCATGGGAGAAACGGAGTTCCGACGCGAGCCCGCTTAACACCGAAATTCTTGGGTTACCCGTAGATGAAGCGGCCGCCGCGAACACGGCCTGCCAGCGAGGAAATCTGATGGTCCCAGCACGCGAAACACAAGCTGGGCGGCCGCGTCCGGTGTAGTGGCCGGTGCCCGCCGGTCGGTACTAGGGGAATGCGCAGTTCGGTCCTGCGTAGTGTGAACTGCATCATAGTCCCTTCGGTGAATCCGGCGGCATACCAGGAGAACGGCCGAATTCACGGTATCGGGGCTCGTAGTGGCACACACTTTGCCGGAAAGGAAGTCTGCTGTGGTCAGTCTGAGAGTTGTCCTCGCCGGTGGCCCGGAGAAGTTGTGTGAGACCGCCCGCGTCAGGGAAGTCCGCAACCTGACCGATACGGTGAAATTGTCTTTCGCCTCCGGATATGAACATTTCGCGCACAGCGGTGAAACCGCCGAGATCGACGGCTACCGCCTCCCCGTGTTCCAGTGGTGCGGTCAGACGCGGATAGCCGAATGAGCCTGATGCGGTGAGCCGCGACACCGTGACGATACCCGCAGCCGCACCGGGCCGTGACCTGGCCAGGCAAGTCTCGGAGATCCCCTAGCATATCGGCAATCCGTTGACACCCGTCCGGCGATCCTGCGACTGTCGTGTGGCGTCGTCCGGCTGGGTTTCCGCCTGGATTTCGGTCGTCGATCCGTGTCCTCCGGGTGTGCCCGCTTTCCTCAATGGCGCGACACCGCGTTCGGGGTCATTCATCAGTGGTGGAGAAAAGGAGTCTGGTATGTCCAGGCGCGCATTGATCACCGGTATCACCGGTCAGGACGGCTCATACATGGCCGAGCATCTGCTTGCGCAGGGCTACCAGGTGTGGGGCCTCATCCGTGGCCAGGCAAACCCGCGAAAGTCCCGCGTCAGCAAACTCGCCTCGGAACTCAACTTCGTCAACGGCGACCTGATGGATCAGGCCAGCCTGGTTTCCGCCGTCGACAAGATCCAGCCCGACGAGGTGTACAACCTGGGCGCCATCTCGTTCGTGCCGATGTCCTGGGAGCAGGCCGAACTGGTCACCGAGGTCAACGGCATGGGTGTGCTGCGCATGCTCGAAGCGATCCGCATGGTCAGCGGGCTGTCCATCTCCGCCCGGCCCAGCCCCACCGGCCAGATCCGCTTCTACCAGGCGTCCTCCTCGGAGATGTTCGGCAAGGTGTTCGAGACGCCGCAGTGCGAGACGACCACTTTCCACCCGCGTAGCCCGTACGGGGTCGCCAAGGCCTACGGGCACTACATCACCCGCAACTACCGCGAGTCCTACGGGGTCTACGGCGTCTCCGGGATGCTGTTCAACCACGAGTCCCCGCGCCGCGGCGCCGAGTTCGTGACCAGGAAGATTTCGCTGGCGGTGGCCCAGATCAAGCTGGGGCTGCAGGAGAAGCTGTACCTCGGCAACCTCGACGCGATCCGTGACTGGGGCTTCGCCGGCGACTACGTCCGCGCGATGCACCTGATGCTCCAGCAGGACGAGCCCGGCGACTACGTCATCGGGACCGGCGTGATGAACTCGGTGCGCGACGCCGTGCGGATCGCGTTCGACTGCGTCGACCTCGACTGGGAGGACTACGTGGTCGTCGATCCCGCGCTGGTCCGCCCCGCCGAGGTCGAGACGCTTTGTGCGGACTTCGGCCTCGCCCGC
Organism: Amycolatopsis sp. H20-H5; assembly: GCF_035828755.1. NCBI lineage: Bacteria > Bacillati > Actinomycetota > Actinomycetes > Pseudonocardiales > Pseudonocardiaceae > Amycolatopsis > Amycolatopsis sp. H20-H5. The sequence continues at coordinate 7,454 of NZ_JAYMZS010000064.1, forward strand.
AAGGAACTGGGCTGGGAGCCCGAGGTCGACTTCGCCGAGCTCATGCGCATGATGGTGGAGTCCGACCTCCGCCAGGCCTCGCGCGAACTGCAGTTCGGCGATCTTTCGCCGGCCGGGGCCTGGTAGGTCGGACCCGTGACAATGCCGGTGATCTAAGGATTTTCCGGTCGCACAGCGACGAAGCTGGCGGTATGAGGAAGCTGGGAAGCCACGTATTCGGCGGGTGAGGGTCCGCCCCTCGCCGAATACGTGGCTTCCTTGCTGTGCCGGGAACGACATGCGATGTGCGACGCGGGCACGAATTCGCCCGCCTGCGGCCGAGATGGGTTGAGCTGGTATGGACAACGAACAGAAGCTCAGGGACTACCTCAAGCGGGCCAGTGCCGACCTCCAGCGGTCCCGCCAGCGGGTGAACGAACTCGAGGAGGCGGCGACCGAGCCGATCGCCATCGTCGGCATGAGCTGCCGCTTCCCGGGGAACGTCTCGAGCCCCGAGGACCTGTGGCGCATGGTCGTCGCCGGTGAAGACGGCATCTCAGGTTTCCCGGTCGATCGGGGCTGGGACTTCGACGAACTCCGTAGCACCGGCGCGGCCGGCACACCGGCCGAAGACGCCGGGGGTTTTCTGAGCGGTGCCACCGAATTCGACGCCGACTTCTTCGGAATCTCCCCGCGTGAAGCGCTCGCGATGGACCCCCAGCAGCGGGTGCTGCTCGAAACCGCCTGGGAGGCCTTCGAACGCGCCGGGATCGACCCCGCCGTCGTCCGCGGTACCCGGACCGGGGTGTTCGTCGGCGCGATGGCGCAGGACTACCGCGTCGGACCTGGTGAAGGCGTCGAAGGCTTCCAGCTGACCGGAAGCACCACCAGTGTCATGTCCGGCAGGCTGTCCTACACCTTCGGCATCGTCGGCCCCGCGGTCACCGTCGACACCGCGTGCTCGTCGTCGCTGGTCGCCCTGCACCTCGCCGGTCAATCGCTGCGCGCGGGGGAGTGCTCACTGGCGTTGGCCGGTGGCGTCACCGTGATGTCGAGCCCGGCCACCTTCATCGAGATGAACCGCCAGGGCGGCCTCGCCGTCGACGGTCACTGCCGTTCGTTCTCCGACGACGCCGACGGCACCGGCTGGTCGGAGGGCGTCGGCGTCCTCGTGCTGGAAAAGCTGTCCGACGCGCGCCGTAACGGGCACGAGGTGCTCGCCGTGCTGCGCGGGTCCGCGGTCAACCAGGACGGCGCGTCCAACGGCCTCACCGCTCCCAACGGCCCGTCGCAGCAGCGCGTCATCCAGCAAGCCCTGATCAACGCCCGGCTCTCGGCGCGCGAAGTCGACGTCGTCGAGGCACACGGAACCGGGACGACCCTTGGCGACCCGGTGGAGGCGCAGGCGCTGCTGGCGACCTACGGCCGCGACCGCGACGGGGACGCCCCGCTGCTGCTGGGCTCGGTCAAGTCGAACCTCAGTCACACCCAAGCCGCGGCGGGCGTCGCGGGCGTGATCAAGATGGTGCTGGCGATCCGGCACGGCGTGGTCCCGCGCACGCTGAACGTCGGCCGTCCGTCGTCCCATGTGGACTGGACCGCCGGTGCCGTCGAGCTGCTGACCGAGCAGGTCCCCTGGCCGGAGACCGGGCGTCCGCGCCGGGCCGGGGTCTCCTCGTTCGGGATCAGCGGGACCAACGCGCACACCCTCATCGAGCAGGCCCCTCCGGTCGAGCCCGTGCCGGACGACTCCCCGCGGGCCGATCCCGGCGTGGTCCCGCTGCCGGTCTCGGGCAAGACCGCCGAGGCGCTGCGGGCGCAGGCCACCACCCTGCTGTCCTTTGTGGAGGAACATCCCGGGGTCGGGCCGGCCGACCTCGCGTTTTCCCTGGCGACTTCGCGTGCCGGGTTCGAACACCGCGCTGTCCTGGCCGCCGCCGACCGCGACGCCGTGGTCGCGGGGCTGACCGCGCTCGCCGCCGACGCGTCCGCACCCGGGTTGGTGCGGGGAACCGTCCGGGGCAAGCCGAAACTGGCGTTCCTGTTCACCGGCCAAGGCTCGCAGCGGCTCGGCATGGGCCGGGAACTGCACGCCCGGTTCCCCGAGTTCGCCGCCGCGCTGGCCGCGGTGGCCGCCGCGGTCGACGTCCACCTCGAGCGTCCGCTGAAGGAGGTCATGTGGGGCGAGCAGGCCGAAACGCTGGAGCGGACCGAGTACGCGCAGCCCGCGCTGTTCGCCGTCGAGGTCGCCCTGTTCCGGTTGATGGAAGCCTGGGGCGTCAAGGCGGACTTCCTGACCGGGCACTCGATCGGCGAGCTCGCCGCGGCCCATGTCTCCGGCGTGTTCTCGCTCGAAGACGCCGCGACGCTGGTGGCGGCCCGCGGCAGGCTGATGCAGGCGTTGCCCGTCACCGGATCCATGGTGTCGGTGCAGGCCACCGAGGCTGAGGTCCGGCCGCTGCTGGCGGGCCGGGAGCACCAGGTCTCGCTCGCCGCGGTCAATGGCCCGGCTTCGGTGGTCCTCGCCGGGGACAGTGACGTTGCCGACGAGATCGCGGCGCACTTCGGGGCGCTGGACCGCAAGACCAGGAAGCTCCGCGTGTCGCACGCCTTCCACTCGCCGCACGTCGAGCCGATGCTCGACGAGTTCCGTGCGGTGGTCGCGGGACTTTCCCCGCAGGCGCCGCTGATCCCGATCGTGTCCACCTTGACCGGCGAGCCCATGACCGCCGAGCAGGCGACCTCGCCGGGCTACTGGGCGGACCACGTCCGCCACGCCGTCCGGTTCGCCGACAGCGTCGGCTGGTTGCGTGAGCACGGTGCCGGGGTGTTCCTGGAGCTCGGCCCCGACGGGGTGCTGTCCGCGATGGCCCAGACCTCGCTCGAAGACACCGAAGACACCGAAGACACCCAAGAGCCGGAAGCCGTCGCGTTCCCGGCGCTGCGGGCGGACCGGCCGGAGGCCGAGGCGATCGCCGCCGCGGCCGGGAGCCTGCACGTCCACGGCGTCCGCCTCCGCTGGGACGCCTTCTTCGCCGGAACCGGCGCCCGTCGCGTCGACCTGCCGACCTACCCCTTCCAGCGGCGCCGCTTCTGGCCGAAGGCGATGTTCACCGAAGCCGCCGACCTGCGCGCGGCCGGGCTCGGCGCGGCGCATCACCCGCTGCTCACCGCGGCCGTCGCGCTGGCCGACTCGGACGGCTTCCTGCTGACCGGACGGCTGTCGCTGCAGTCCCACCCCTGGCTCGCCGACCACGCGGTCCGCGGCGTCGTCCTGCTGCCCGGCACGGCGTTCCTGGAACTGGCCTTCCGCGCCGGTGACGAGGTCGGCTGCGACCGCGTCGAGGAGCTCACGCTCGCTTCCCCGCTCGTCCTGCCCGCTCAGGGCGGCGTCCAGGTCCAGGTCTGGGTCGGTGCGCCCGACGAGTCCGGCCGGCGCTCGCTGACCCTGTACTCCCGGCCCGATGTCGCGGACGCCGGCGACGAGCTGCCCTGGGTCCAGCACGCTGCCGGGGTCCTCGCCGCCGGTGACGACGCGGCGGTGTCCGATGTGGACTTCGCCGAGTGGCCGCCTGCCGGCGCGGAGGCGCTCGACCTCGACGGGCACTATGACCGCCTCGCCGACGGCGGCTTCGAGTACGGCCCGATGTTCCGTGGCCTCACCGCCGCCTGGCAACGCGGCGACGACCTCTTCGCCGAGCTGCGGCTACCCGAGGGAGCCGACGCCGACGCGTTCGGCATCCACCCCGCGCTGCTCGACTCCGCCTTGCACGCCGCGGTGTTCGCGGAGCTGGGCGAAGGCGGCCTCCCGTTCTCCTGGGAAGGCGTCTCGCTCCACGCGACCGGTGCGTCCGCCGCGCGGATCAAGATCACGAAGATCGCCGAGGACGCCGTCGCCATCTCGGTCGTCGACACCGCGGGTGAGCCGGTCGCGTCGATCGATTCCCTCGTGCTGCGCGCGGCAGCCGGTGACGGGGCGTCCGCCGGAGCCGGGCGTGGCTCGCTGTTCACCCTCGGCTGGAAGAAGGTCCGCACCACCCGCGTGGCCGTGACGGCCTCGATCGGTGTGCTCGGCGAGGACGTCTTCGGTCTGGCCGCGGCTGTCCACGAAGCCGGCCTCGTGGCCGAGGCGCACCCCGGTGCGCGCTGGCCGGAGGGCGCCGTCCCGGAGATCGTCCTGGTCTCGCTGCACGGTGCAGCCACCGACGTTGCGGCCACCGACGTCCCCGCCGCCGCACACACGCTGGCCGCGGAAGCACTGTCGCTGGTCCAAGGCTGGCTGGCCGACGACAGGTGTGCCGAGTCCCGGCTGGTCTTCGTCACCCGCGGCGCCGAAAGCGGCGACCTCGCGGCGGCACCGGTCTGGGGCCTGGTCAGGTCGGCCCAGAACGAGCACCCCGGCCGCTTCGGGCTGCTCGACCTCGACCCGGAGTCGGCGTCGATCGCCGAACTCGTTGCCGCGCTCGCCGTGGCCGAACCGCAGCTCATCATCCGCGACGGCGTCCTGCTGCAGGGGCGCCTTGCGCGCGTTTCCCCGGCCACCCCGGCCGGACCGGGGTGGACCGCGGACGGAACCGTGCTGATCACCGGTGGGGTCAGCGGTCTGGGCGGGGTCTTCGCCCGGCACCTGGTCGCCGAGCACGGCGTCCGGCACCTGCTGGTGCTCAGCCGCCGGGGCGCGGCCGCCGAAGGTGCCGCCGAGCTCGTCGCCGAACTCGCCGAACGGGGTGCGGAAGTCACCATCGCCGCCTGCGACGTCGCCGATCGCGGTGCGCTCAGCGAGGTGCTGGCGGCCGTCCCGGCCGAGTACCCGCTGAGCGGGGTCGTCCACACGGCCGGGGTGCTCGACGACGGCGTCATCTCCGCACTCACACCCGAACGACTGGACGCCGTCCTGACACCGAAGGTCGACGCGGTCTGGAACCTGCACGAACTCACTCGCGATCGTGCGCTGAGCGCGTTCGTCGTCTTCTCCTCGGTCGCCGGTACTTTCGGTGCCGCCGGACAGGCGAACTACGCCGCTGCCAACGCCTTCGTCGATGCACTCGCCCGGCAGCGCCGGGCCGAGGGCCTGCCGGGGCTGGCGCTCGCCTGGGGCCCTTGGGGCCAGTCCGGCGGCATGACCGGCACCCTCACCGAAGCCGACCTCCAGCGGCTGGCCCGCGCGGGCACCCCGCCGATCACCGTCGAGCAGGGGGTCGAACTGTTCGACGCCGCCCTGTCGTCGCCGGAGCCGCTGGTGCTGCCGGTCCGGCTCGACCTGGCCGCGCTGCGTGCGCTCGGTGACGTCCCGCATCTGCTGCGCGGGCTGATCAAGACCTCCGCCCGGCGCTCGGTGATCGCCGGGACCGCCGCGGCGTCCGGCCTGGTGCAGCGGCTGCTCCGGCTCGACGCGGCGGACCGCGCGGACACCGTGCTGGACCTCGTGCGGGCCGAGGTCGCCGCGACGCTCGGGCACGCCGGGGCGGAGTCCATCGACCCCGCCAGGGCGTTCACCGATCTCGGGTTCGACTCGCTCACCGCGGTCGAACTGCGCAACCGGCTCAGCCGCGTCACCGGGCTGCGCACCTCGGCCACGGTGATCTTCGACTATCCGACCTCGAACACGCTGGCCGCCCACGTGCTCGGTGAGCTGATGGACTCCGAAGCCGCGCCCAGTACCCCCGCCGGAGGGGTCTCGCGCGCCTCGACCGGTGACGACCCGATCGTCATCGTCGGGATGAGCTGCCGCTATCCCGGCGGTGTCGGTTCGCCGGAGGACCTGTGGCGACTCGTCAGCGAAGGCGCCGACGCCATTTCGGGGTTCCCGGTCAACCGCGGCTGGGACCTGGACGGGCTGTACGACCCCGACCCGGACCACCTGGGCACGACGTACACGCGGGCCGGGGGTTTCCTGCACGACGCGGGCGAGTTCGACCCGGCCTTCTTCGGGATGAGCCCGCGTGAAGCGATGTCGACGGACTCGCAGCAGCGGTTGCTGCTGGAGGCCTCGTGGGAAGCCGTCGAGCGCGCCGGGATCGACCCGGTTTCGCTGCGCGGCAGCCAGACCGGCGTGTTCGCCGGGGTGATGTACAACGACTACGGCGCGGTCCTCGCCGGTGGTGACTTCGAAGGCTTCCAGGGCAGTGGGACCGCACCGAGCGTGGCTTCGGGACGTGTCTCCTACACGCTCGGGCTGGAGGGCCCCGCGGTCACCATCGACACCGCGTGCTCGTCCTCGCTCGTCGCGATGCACTGGGCGATGCAGGCGTTGCGGGCGGGGGAGTGCTCGCTCGCGCTCGCCGGCGGGGTCACGGTCATGTCCACCCCGGCCTCGCTGATCGAATTCGCCCGGCAGCGCGGACTTTCGCCCGATGGCCGCTGCAAGTCCTTCTCCGACACCGCGGACGGCGTCGGCTGGTCGGAGGGCGTCGGCGTCCTGGTGCTGGAGCGGCTGTCCGACGCGCGCCGCAACGGGCACGAGGTGCTCGCCGTGGTCCGCGGGTCCGCGGTGAACCAGGACGGCGCGTCCAACGGCCTCACCGCCCCCAACGGTCCCTCGCAGCAGCGCGTCATCCGCCAGGCCTTGGCGAGCGCCGGTCTGTCCACTTCGGACATCGACGTCGTCGAAGCGCACGGGACCGGCACCAGGCTGGGCGACCCGATCGAGGCGCAGGCACTGCTCGCGACCTACGGCCGCGACCGTGATGAGGACCGCCCGCTGCTGCTCGGCTCGGTGAAGTCCAATCTCGGCCACACCCAGGCCGCGGCCGGGGTCGCCGGGGTCATCAAGATGGTGATGGCGATGCGCCACGGGGTGCTCCCGCGGACCCTGCACGCCGCTCGGCCCTCGTCCGAAGTGGACTGGACGGCCGGAGCGGTCGAGCTGCTCACCGAAGCGACCGAGTGGCCCGCCACCGACCGCCCGCGCCGCGCGGGGATCTCGTCGTTCGGGATCAGCGGCACCAACGCCCACACCATCATCGAGCAGGCACCCGCCCCGGCCCCGGTCGTGGTGACCGTGGTGGCCGAACCCCGCGCGGACCGGGTCGTGCCGTGGCTGGTGTCCGGCAAGACGCGGGACGCGCTGCGCGCCCAGGCCGCCGCACTGAAGGCCTACATCGAGTCCGACCCCGGCCTGGACGTCACCGATGTCGCACTGTCGCTGGCCACCACCCGTTCGGCGTTCGACCGGCGCGCGGCCGTGGTCGCCTCGGACCGCGCCGAACTCCTGGCCGCGCTCGGCGCGCTCGCCTCGGGCACCCCCGCCCTCGGCCTGGCCGAAGGGGAAACCGGTGGCGGGACCAAGGCGGCGATGCTGTTCGCCGGACAGGGCAGCCAGCGTCCCGGTATGGGGCGCGAGCTCGCGGAGCGGTTCCCGGTGTTCGCTGCCGCGCTCGACGAGATCACGACCCTGCTCGACGCCGGACTCGACCGTCCCCTGCGTGAGGTCCTCTTCGCCGAGGAGGGCACCCCCGAGGCCGAGCTGCTCGACCAGACCGGGTGGACCCAGCCCGCGCTGTTCGCACTCGAAGTCGCGCTGTTCCGGCTGGTGGAGTCGTGGGGCGTCAAGCCCGCCGCGGTCGCCGGGCATTCGATCGGCGAGCTCGCCGCGGCGCACGTCGCCGGGGTGCTTTCGCTGGCCGACGCCTGCACGCTGGTGACCGCCCGCGCGAAGCTCATGCAGGCCCTGCCGTCCGGCGGTGCCGCCATGATCTCGTTGCAGGCCACCGAGGACGAGGTCACCCCGCTGCTGACCGGCACGGTGTCCCTCGCCGCGGTCAACGGAGCGGCCTCGGTGGTCGTCGCCGGTGACGAAGCCGCGGCCACCGCGATCGCCGCGCACTTCGCGGAACTGGGCCGCAAGACCAAGCGCCTGCGGGTGAGCCATGCCTTCCACTCGCCGCACATGGACGCGATGCTCGACGAATTCCGCGCGGTGGCGCGGACCCTCACCTACAGCGAACCCGTGCTTCCGCTGGTCTCCACGCTCACCGGCGGGTTCGCCACCGCCGACCAGGTCTGCGCCGCGGACTACTGGGTCGACCACGTCCGCGGCACGGTCCGGTTCGCCGACGGCGTGCGGACCCTGCGCGACTCTGGCCTGACCACCTTCTTCGAGCTCGGACCCGACGGCGTGCTCTCGGCGGTGGCCGAGGACATCCTCGCCGAGGACGGCGATCACACCGGTGAGCCGGACGCGGAATCCGTCCCGGCACTGCGCGGTGACCGCCCCGAGGAACTGGCGATCACCGGCGCGCTGGCCCGGCTCCACGTGCGCGGCCTGACCGTCTGCTGGCCCGCGTTCTTCGCCGGTACCGGCGCGCGCCGGGTGGATCTGCCGACTTATGCCTTCCAGCACGAGTTCTACTGGCCCGAGATCGTCCCGCTGCCCACCGCGGCCGACCCGGCCGACGAGCGGCTGTGGGCCGCGCTCGAGCGCGGCGACGCCGACCAGCTCGCCGCTCTGCTCGGCCTGCGCGAGGAGCACTTCTCCTCGCTCGGTTCCCTGCTTCCCGCGTTGACGTCGTGGCGCCACGGCAGGCACGAACGTTCGCTGCTCGACTCGTGGCGCTACCGCGTCGAGTGGAAGCCGCTGCGCCTGCCGGTGACCCCGGCCCTGAACGGCACCTGGCTCCTGGTGACCACGGACGCGATCGACGATGCCGAAGTCGTCGCCGCGCTCGTCGCGCACGGTGCGACCGTGCGACAGCTGACGCTCGACGACTCCTGCGCAGACCGCGCTGTGCTCGCCGCACGACTCGCCGAAGCCGGTGAAGGCATCGGTGATGGCGTAGGTGATGGCATTGCCGGGATCGTCTCGCTGCTCGCCTCGGACGAGCGGGACAACGCCGCCAACCCGGTGCTCTCCACCGGACTCGCCCTGACCGTCGCGCTCATCCAGGCCCTCGGCGAAGCCGGGCTCGACACTCCATTGTGGACGCTGACCTGCGGTGCGGTGTCGACCGGCCACTGGGATCCGGTCACCAGCCCGGCCCAGGCCGCGGTGTGGGGACTCGGCCGGGTCGCGGCGCTGGAGTACCCGCGGCACTGGGGCGGCTTGATCGACCTGCCGTCCACCATCGACGAGCCCGCCGCCAGGACCCTGGTCACCGTCCTCGCCGGACTCGACGGCGAAGATCAGGTGGCGGTGCGGTCCGCCGGGGCCTCGGGCCGGCGCCTCGCGCACTACTCCGTCGACGATCTGCCCGGCGACTTCACCGCGTCCGGGAGCGTCCTGGTCACCGGCGGAACGGGCGCGCTCGGCGCTGAAGTGGCCCGCGGGCTCGCCCGCAGCGGTGCGGAGAACCTGGTCCTGACCAGCCGCCGCGGCCCGGCCGCGCCGGGTGCGGCCGAACTGCGCACCGAGCTGGAGGAACTGGGCGCGCGCGTCGACCTCGTCTCCTGCGATGTCGCCGACCGCGACGCGCTGGCGGCCGTCCTGGCCCGCATCCCGGCCGAGTACCCGCTCACCGGCGTCGTGCACACGGCCGGTGTCGGCCAGGCGTCCCCGCTCCACGAGACCGACACGGACACGTTCGCCGGGATCATGTCGGCGAAGGTGTCCGGCGCGGTCAACCTCGACGCGCTGCTCGGCGACACCGGGCTCGACTTCTTCGTGCTCTTCTCCTCCATCGCGGGCGTCTGGGGCAGTGGCGGCCAGAGCGCGTATGGCGCGGGCAACGCCTATCTCGACGCGCTCGCCGGACAGCGGCGCGCCCGGGGCCTCGCCGCGACGTCGATCGCGTGGGGACCGTGGGCCGAGGCGGGTATGGCCACCGACGACGCCGTCTCGGCCGACCTCGCCCGCCGCGGCCTCGCCTTCCTCGACGCCGGGCCCGCGATCGCCGAGCTTCGCCGCGCGGTGGTGCAGCAGGACGTCGCGGTGGCTGTCGCCGACGTCGACTGGGAGCGCTACTTCCCGATCTTCACCTCGCTGCGGCCCAGCCCGCTGCTCGGAGACCTGCCCGAAGCCCGCGCCACCCTCGACACCGGGCAGGACGGCGGCGGCGGCTCCGAGTTCGCCACGCGCCTGCTGAGTCTGGCCGAAGACGACCAGCGTCGGCTCCTGCTCGACCTCGTCCGCGCGGAAGCCGCCGTGGTCCTCGGCCACGCCTCCGCCGAAGCGGTCACCGAGCGCCAGTCGTTCCGCGACGTCGGCTTCGACTCGATGACCGCGGTCGAACTGCGCAAGCGGCTCGCCAAGGCGACCGGCCTGAACCTGCCGACCACGCTGGCCTTCGACTACCCGAACCCGGCCGCGCTGGCCGCGTTCCTGCGCACCGAGGTCCTCGGCGGCACCAGCGACCTGGTTCCGGCGGCCACTGGCGCCACCGGTGTCACCGTGGACGACGACCCGATCGTCATCATCGGCATGAGCTGCCGCTTCCCCGGCGGCGTCCAGTCGCCGGAGCAGCTCTGGGACCTCGTCTCCCGGGGTGCCGACGCCGTCACCGACTTCCCGGCCGATCGCGGCTGGGACGGCGAGGGCCTGTACGACCCGGACCCCGACCGGCCCGGTGGCACTTACACCACGCAGGGCGGGTTCCTGCACCAGGCGGCCGAGTTCGACCCCGGCTTCTTCGGGATCTCCCCGCGCGAGGCGCTGGCGATGGACCCGCAGCAGCGGCTCCTGCTGGAGACCGCGTGGGAGACCTTCGAGCGGGCGGGGATCGACCCCGAGACCGTCCACGGCAGTCCCACCGGCACCTTCATCGGCGCCAGCTACCAGGATTACGGCGCCGGGGCCGACCTCAGCGGCTCCGAAGGCATGATGGTCACCGGCACCAGCCCCAGCGTGCTCTCGGGCCGGGTGGCCTACCTGTTCGGGCTGGAAGGCCCGGCCGTCACCGTCGACACCGCGTGCTCGTCCTCGCTGGTCGCGCTCCACCTCGCCTGCCAGTCGCTGCGCAACGGCGAAAGCTCGCTCGCACTGGCGGGCGGCGCGCACATCATGGCCAACCCCGGCCCGTTCGTCGCCTTCAGCCGCCAGCGCGCGCTCGCCGCCGACGGCCGCACCAAGGCGTTCGGTGATGGCGCGGACGGCATGATCCTCGCCGAGGGCGTCGGGCTCGTGCTGGTGGAGCGCCTGTCCGACGCACGCCGCAACGGGCACCCGGTGCTCGCGATGGTGCGGGGTTCGGCGATCAACCAGGACGGCGCGTCCAACGGCATGACCGCGCCCAACGGCCCCTCACAGCAGCGGGTCATCCGGCAGGCGCTCGCCAACTCCGGCCTGACCGCGGCCGAGATCGACGCCGTCGACGGCCACGGCACCGGCACCGCGCTGGGTGACCCGATCGAGGCGCAGGCGCTGCAGGCGACCTACGGCCGCGACCGGGACCCGGCCAGCCCGCTGCTGCTCGGCTCGGTCAAGACGAACCTCGGGCACACGCAGTCCGCCGCGGGTGTCGCGAGTGTGCTCAAGATGGTCATGGCGATGCACCACGGCCTGCTGCCGAGCACGCTGAACTCCGAGACGCCGTCCTCGCACATCGACTGGTCGCCCGGCACGATCTCGCTGCTGAACGAGGCGACGCCGTGGCCGGAGACCGGCCGCCCGAGGCGCGCCGCGGTGTCCTCGTTCGGGATCAGTGGCACCAACGCGCACACCATCCTCGAATACGTCCCGGAAGAGACTCCTGCCCCAGTGCCCGACAGCCCGGCGGGGATCGTCCCGCTGGTGCTGTCGGGCAAGTCCGCTGCCGCGCTGCGCGGCCAGGCCGGGCTGCTGACGGCCTTGGTGGCCGGTGAGCCCGAGCTGCGGACCGCCGACCTCGCGCACTCGCTGGTCACCTCGCGGACGCTGTTCGAACACCGCGCCGTGGTGCTCGGGGCCGACCACGTCGACCTCCTGGCGGGCCTGAACACCTTGAGCAGCAACGGTTCTTCGGCCGGGGTGGTCACCGGTACGGCCGACATCGACGGCCGCACGGTCTTCGTCTTCCCCGGGCAGGGCTCGCAGTGGGCGGGCATGGGAGCGGACCTCGCCGACGAGTCGCCGGTCTTCGCCGAGCGCCTCGCCGAATGCGGGGCCGCACTGTCGCCGTTCGTGGACTGGTCCCTGTTCGACGTCCTGCGGCAGGTCGAAGGCGCGCCCTCGCTGGAGCGCGTCGATGTGGTCCAGCCCGCCACCTGGGCGGTGATGGTCTCCCTGGCCGCGCTGTGGCGGTTCCGGGGCGTCAAGCCGGACGCCGTGGTCGGCCACTCGCAGGGTGAGATCGCCGCGGCCGTGGTCTCCGGCGCGCTCTCACTCGAAGACGGGGCGCGGGTCGTGGCACTGCGCAGCCAGGCGATCGGCCGCACGCTGGCCGGGCTCGGCGGCATGATGTCGATCGCTCTGCCCGTGGCCGAAGTCGAGACGCGGCTGGCCGGCCGCGGCGCGGGCATCTCCGTCGCGGCGGTCAACGGGCCGAAGTCCGTGGTCGTCTCCGGTGAGCCCGAGCTGCTCGACGCGCTGTCCGGCGAGCTGAGCGCCGAGGAGGTCCGGGTGCGCCGGATCGCGGTGGACTACGCGTCGCACTCCGCGCAGGTCGAGCTGCTCGAAGCCGAGCTGGCTTCGGTGCTGTCCGCGGTCCGTCCGCGGGGGTCGGAAATCCCGTTCTTCTCCACGGTGACCGGGGATTGGCTCGACACCACGACGATGGACGCCGGGTACTGGTACCGGAACCTGCGGCAGACCGTCGGGTTCGAACCCGCGATCGCGGAGCTGGTGGCCCAGGGCCACCGCGCGTTCGTCGAGTGCAGCCCGCACCCGGTGCTGACCACCGCGGTGCAGGACACCGCCGAAGCCGCCGGGGTCAAAGCCGTCGCGGCCGGCACCTTGCGCCGCGACCAGGGCGGCGCTGGCCGGTTCCTGACCTCGCTGGCCGAGGTCTTCGTGCGCGGGGTCCGGGTCGACTGGGCGGGCCTGTTCCCCGGCGCCCGGCGCGTCTCGCTGCCCACTTACGCCTTCCAGCACGAAAACTTCTACGCCGTGCCCGTCGAACCGGTTGCCAAGGCGGCGGTGGACGCGGCCGACGCCGAGTTCTGGAACGCCGTCGAGGAGCAGGACTTCGACTCGCTCAGTGCGAGCCTCGACGTCGACGGCGCCTCGCTGGCCACCGTGCTGCCCGCGCTGTCTTCGTGGCGGCGCCGGCGCCAAGACAAGTCCACAGTGGACTCCTGGCGTTACCGGGCCACCTGGAAGCCGGTCAAGACCACCTCGTCGGCGACCTTGTCCGGGACCTGGCTCGTGGTGACCGCCGACGGCACCGACGACACCGAAATCGTGACTCTGCTGGAGAATCACGGCGCCCAGGCCGAACGGCTCGTGCTGGACGAGTCCGCCATGGACCGCGAAGTCCTCGCCGCACTCCTCGCCGGTTTCGACGGTGTGTCCGGTGTCGTCTCGCTCCTGGCGTTCGCCGAGCGGCGCAGCGACGCGCACCCCGAACTCGCCACCGGTCTGGCCTTGACCGTCTCCCTGATCCAGGCCCTCGGCGACGCGAACCTCGACGCGCCGATGTGGAGCCTGACCCGCGGCGCTGTCTCGACCGGCCGGTCTGACCAGGTGCCCAACCCCGTGCAGGCACAGGTCCTCGGCCTCGGCTGGACCGCCGCGCTGGAGCACCCGCGGCGCTGGGGCGGTGTCATCGACCTGCCCGAGATCCTCGACGAGCGGGGTGCCGGACGGCTCGCCGGACTGCTGGCAGGCACCACCGCCGAGGACCAGCTCGCGATCCGTTCCTCCGGCGTGCTCGCCCGGCGCGTCGTCCCGGCCCCGGCAGGCGAGGAGGACACGGACCGCCCGTGGACTCCGCGCGGGACCACGCTGATCACCGGCGGCACCGGCACGCTCGCCAAGCACCTCGCACGGTGGCTCGCCGCTCAGGGCGCCGAGCACCTCGTGCTGACCAGCCGTCGCGGCATCGACGCACCCGGGGCCCCGGACCTTCTCGCGGAGCTGATCGAACTCGGCTCGGACGCCGAAATGGTCTCCTGCGACATCGCCGACCGCGACTCGGTCGCGCGGCTGCTGGCCGGGCTGAAGGCGGCCGGGCGGACCGTGCGCACCGTCGTGCACACCGCCGCCGTCATCGAACTGAGCTCGCTCGACGCCACCGACCTGGACTCGTTCGCCCGGGTCATCCGCGCCAAGGTCCTTGGTGCGCAACACCTTGACGAGCTGCTGGACAACGACGAGCTCGACGCGTTCGTGCTCTACTCGTCCACCGCCGGTCTGTGGGGCAGCGGGCTGCACGCCGCCTACGTGGCCGGTAACGCCTACCTGGGCGCGCTGGCCGAGAACCGGCACCGCCGGGGCCTGCCCGCGACTTCGGTCTCCTGGGGCATCTGGGCCGACGACATCGAGCTCGGCCGGGTCGACCCCGAGCAGATCCGCCGCAGCGGCTTGGTCTTCATGGACCCGGCCCTCGCCATCGCCGCACTGCGTCGCGCACTGGACGAGCAGGACACGGCGATCGCGATCGCCGACGTCGACTGGGAGCGATATCACCCCGTCTACACCTCGGTCCGGCCGACCGCGCTGTTCGCCGAAGTACCCGAAGTGCGGCGGCTCACCGAGGGCGCCGAGGAGACCAAGGGGACGGTCGGCGAAGGGGAGTTCGCCGCCAGGCTGCGTTCGCTCCCGGCCGCCGAACAGGACCGCCTGCTGCTCGACCTGGTCCGCGGCGAAGCGGCGACGGTGCTCGGACACGATTCCAGTGAGGCGCTCTCGGAGCAGCGGGCCTTCCGCGACGTCGGTTTCGACTCGCTCACCGCGGTGGACCTGCGCAACCGGCTCGCCACCGCCACCGGGCTGACCCTGCCGAGCACGATGGTGTTCGACTACCCGAGCCCGCTCGTGCTCGCCGCGTTCCTCCGCTCGGAAATCGCCGGGGCCCAGGTCACCACGATCGCCCCGGCGGCTTCGGGCGCCGACCTCGACGACCCGATCGTCATCATCGGGATGGGCTGCCGCTACCCGGGCGGCGTCAGCTCCCCGGACGACCTCTGGGAGCTGGTCACCCGCGGCGGGGACGTCATCTCCGGCTTCCCGGCCGACCGCGGCTGGGACGGCGAAAGCCTGTTCGACGCGGACCCGGACCGCCCCGGCAAGACCTACTCCACACAGGGCGGGTTCCTGCACGACGTCGCCGAGTTCGACCCCGGTTTCTTCGGCATCTCGCCGCGCGAGGCACTGGCGATGGACCCGCAGCAGCGGCTCCTGCTGGAGACGGCGTGGGAGACCTTCGAGCGGGCCGGGATCGACCCGGCCACCCTGCGCGGAAGCCAGGCGGGCACCTTCATCGGTGCGAGCTACCAGGACTACAGCTCCGCCGGGGACAGCGCGGCGGAGAGCTCCGAAGGCCACATGATCACCGGCACCCTGTCGAGCATCCTGTCCGGCCGGATCTCCTACCTGTTCGGGCTGGAGGGCCCCGCGATCACTCTCGACACCGCGTGCTCGTCATCGCTGGTGGCGCTGCACCTGGCCTGCCAGTCGGTGCGCAACGGGGAGAGTTCGGTCGCGCTGGCGGGCGGGGTCAGCGTGATGTCCACCCCGAACGCGTTCGTCGGCTTCAGCCGCCAGCGCGCGATGGCCGCCGACGGCCGCTGCAAGGCCTACGCCGAAGCCGCCGACGGGATGAGCCTGGCCGAAGGCGTCGGGCTGGTGCTCGTCGAGCGACTGTCCGACGCGCGGCGCAACGGACACCAGGTGCTGGCCGTGGTCCGCGGTTCGGCGGTCAACCAGGACGGGGCGTCCAACGGCCTCACCGCCCCGAACGGTCCTTCGCAGCAGCGGGTCATCCGCCAGGCGCTGGCCAACTCGGGACTCGCCCCGGCCGACGTCGACGTGCTCGAAGGGCACGGCACCGGCACCGCGCTCGGCGACCCCATCGAGGCGCAGGCGATCCTCGCGACCTACGGGCAGGACCGCGAACGCCCGCTGCTGCTGGGCTCGGTCAAGTCCAACATCGGGCACACGCAGATGGCGTCCGGGGTCGCCAGCGTCATCAAGGCCGTGCTGGCGATGCGCCACGGCGTGGTGCCGAAGACCCTGCACATCGACGAGCCGTCCTCGCACGTCGACTGGACCTCCGGTGCCATCCAGCTGCTCACCGACCAGGTCGAGTGGCCCGAGTCCGGCCGTCCGCGCCGAGCGGGTGTCTCCTCCTTCGGGTTGAGCGGCACCAACGTCCACACCCTGCTCGAACAGGCCCCCGTGGTCGACGTCGAAGTGCGCGAGCCCACCACCGGTGCCGTGCCGGTGTTGCTGTCCGGGCGGAGCGAACAGGCTCTGCGCGACCAGGCCGCCCGCGTGCTCGCACTGCTGGAGGCGCGGCCCGACACGAACCCGGCCGACCTCGCGTTCTCACTGGCCACTTCCCGGTCGAGCTTCGACCGCCGCGCCGGTCTGGTCGCCCTCGACCACGACGACCTCGTCCGCGGGCTGACCGCACTGCGCGAGGGCACCCCGACCGGCGGCCTGGCCCAGGGCACCCCCGCCCGCAGCCGGATCGCGTTCCTGTTCACCGGGCAGGGCAGCCAGCGCTCGGGCATGGGCCGTGAGCTCTACGAACGTTTCGGTGTCTTCGCCGAAGCCTTCGACGCCGCGTCGGCCTGCTTCGACGTCGAGCTCGAGCGTCCACTGCGCGAAATCGTCTTCGCCGACGAAGACACGCCTGAAGCAGCCCTGCTCGACACCACCGGCTACACCCAGCCTGCGTTGTTCGCCCTCGAAGTCGCGCTGTTCCGGCTCGCCGAGTCCTGGGGTGTCCGGCCGGACTACCTGACCGGGCACTCCATCGGCGAGCTCGCCGCCGCCCACGCCGCCGGGGTCTTCTCGCTCGAAGACGCCTGCGTGCTGGTGGCCGCCCGCGGCCGGTTGATGCAGGCTCTGCCCGAGGGCGGCGCGATGGTGTCGCTGCAGGCGAGCGAGGACGAAGTCACCCCGCACCTGACCGCCGGTGTCTCGATCGCGGCGATCAACGGCCCGGCTTCGCTGGTGGTTTCCGGCGATGAGGACGACGTCCTCGCCATCGCCGCGCGGTTCGAAACCGACGGCCGCAAGACCAAGCGGCTCACCGTGAGCCACGCCTTCCACTCGCCCCGCATGGACGCGATGCTGGCCGAATTCACCAGGGTCGCCCAGGGCGTCACCTACCACGCACCGGTGATCCCGCTGGTGTCCAATGTGACCGGCACGCTCGCCACCGCCGAGCAGGTGGGCGACCCCGCCTACTGGGCCGGGCACGTCCGCGGCACCGTGCGGTTCGCCGACGGCGTGAGCCTGCTGGCCGCCGAGGGCGTCACCGCGTTCATCGAACTCGGCCCCGACGGCGTCCTGTCCGGCATGGCCCGGCAGGTGCTCGGCGAGGACTCCGACGCAGTCCTGGTCCCGGCGCTGCGCCGCGACCGGCCCGAGGTCGCCGCGCTCACCGCGACCCTGACCCGCCTGCACGTCCACGGCGTCACGGTCGACTGGACCGCGTTCTTCGCCGGTTCGCCCGTGCGGCGGGTGGACCTGCCGACCTACCCGTTCCAGCACGAGCGCTTCTGGCCCGAGCCCGGCGAGGCGGCGGCCACCGAGCACGCTGACCCCGTCGACGCCGAATTCTGGGCCGCGGTCGACCGCGAAGACCTCGTTTCCCTCGCCGCCACCCTCGACCTCGACGACGACACGATCACCGCGATGGTGCCCGCGCTGTCGTCCTGGCGCCGCCGCCACGACCAGTCCACAGTGGACGACTGGCGCTACCGGGTCAGCTGGAAGCCGTTGTCCGCCAGCGCCACGGCCCGGCCCGCCCGTACCGGAACCTGGCTGGTCGTCACCGCACCCGGCGCGGACACCGGCTGGGTCGACACCGCCGTCACCGGGTCCGGCAGCGAAACGGTCCGGATCGAGCCGACCGGCGACCGGAGCACCCTGGCCGAGCGGCTTCGCGAACTCGGCACCGAGTTCGCCGGTGTCCTTTCCTTCACGGCGCTGGACAACAAAGCGCCGGACAACAAAGCGCTGGACAACAAAGCGCCGGACAACAAAGCGCTGGACAACAAAGCGCTGGACAACAAAGCGCCGGACAACACCGAGGCACCTTCGGCGTTGACGCTCACCGCGACCCTCGTACAGGCACTCGGTGACGCCGGGATCACCGCTCCACTGTGGTGCCTGACCCGCGGGGCGGTCTCGATCGGCCGGTCCGAGCAGATCGCCGATCCGGTCCAGGCCGGGGTGTGGGGTCTCGGCCGCGTGGTCGGGCTGGAACACCCCGACCGCTGGGGCGGCCTCGTCGACCTTCCCGCCGACCTCGACCAGCCCACCGCGCACCGCCTCGCCGCCGTGCTCACCGGTACCGAGGACCAGGTGGCCGTCCGGGCTTCCGGTGCCTTCGGCCGCCGCCTGGCCCACCGGCCCACCGGCGCCGACCAGGCCGGGACCTACACGCCTTCGGGGACCGCGCTGGTCACCGGCGGCACCGGCGGGCTGGGCGCGCACGTCGCCCGCTGGCTCGCCGGTGGCGGCGCCGAGCACGTCGTGCTGCTCAGCCGCCGCGGACCGGACGCCCCCGGGGCGGCCGCCTTGCACGAGGAACTGGCCGGACTCGGTGCCGAGGTCACCATCCTCGCCTGCGACGCGGCCGACCGCGACGCACTGGCTTCGGTCTTCGACCGCTTCCCGATCACCGCTGTCTTCCACACCGCGGGCGTGGTCGAAGACAGCGTCGTCGACGCGCTGACGCCGGAGAGGTTCGCCGCCGTCTGGCGGTCGAAAGTCGTGTCGGCACAGGCTCTCGACGAGCTGACCCGCGAAACCGAGCTGTCCGCGTTCGTCCTGTTCTCCTCCACCTCCGGCACGCTCGGCTCGGCGGGACAGGGCAACTACGCCGCGGCCAACGCCACCCTGGACGCGCTCGCCGAGCACCGCGGCTCCCTCGGGCTCGCGGCGACGTCGATCGCCTGGGGCCCGTGGGCCGACGGCGGCATGGTCACCGACGGCGCGTCGCTCGAAAGCCGGCTGCGGCGCGGCGGGTTCGGGCTGCTCGCCCCGGACCTCGCGATCGCCTCGATGGGGCGCGCGATCGAGCTGGGCGACCCCGCGGTCGCCGTGGTGGACATCGACTGGCCGCGGTTCGTCGAGGCGTTCGCCACCCTGCGCGCGAACCCGTTCGTCTCCGACCTACCCGAGGTGAAGCGGCTCCAAGCCGCCGCGCTCGACGCACTCGGGTCGGGCGAATCGGTACTGCACCGGCACCTGGGCACCCTGCCCGCCGCCGAACGCGGCCCGGCCGTGCTCGACCTGCTGCGTGCCCAGATCGCCGGGGTGCTCGGCCACGCCGACGCGAGCGCCATCGAGGCCGACCGCGCGTTCAAGGACCTCGGGTTCGACTCGCTGACCACGATCGAGCTGCGCAACGCCCTCGCCGCCGCCACCGGTCTGAGCCTGCCCGCGTCGATGATCTACGACTACCCGACCGCCGCCGCACTCGCGGAGTTCCTGCTCTCGGAGCTGCTCGGCTCGATCACCGAGCCGGTCGTCCCGGCCACGATGTCCAGGGCCGTCGCCGACGACCCGATCGTCATCGTCGGTATCGGCTGCCACTTCCCGGGCGGGGTCTCCTCACCGGAGGACCTCTGGCTCATGCTCGCCGAAGGCCGCGACGGCATTTCGTCGTTCCCCGCCGACCGCGGCTGGGACCTCGACGCGCTCGCCGCCGGGGCGTCCGACACCCGCGAAGGCGGGTTCCTCACCGGGGTCGCCGACTTCGACGCCGGGTTCTTCGGCATTTCACCGCGGGAAGCACTGGCGATGGACCCGCAGCAGCGGCTCCTGCTCGAGACGACCTGGGAAGCGCTGGAGCGCGCCGGAATCGACCCGGCGGCGCTGCGCGGCAGCGACACCGGGGTCTTCATCGGCACCAACGGCCAGGACTACCCGAGCATGCTGCGCGAAGCCGCGTCGGACGTCCAAGGCCATGTCGCCACCGGAAACACCGCCAGTGTGATGTCCGGGAGGCTCTCCTACACCCTCGGGCTGGAAGGCCCGGCGGTCACCATCGACACCGCCTGCTCGTCGGCGCTCGTCGCCCTGCACTGGGCGTCTCGCGCCCTGCGCGACGGCGACGCCTCGCTGGCACTGGCCGGGGGTGTGTCGGTCATGTCCAGCCCGGACTCGTTCGTCGAGTTCAGCGCCCAGAGCGGCCTGGCTCCCGACGGCCGCTGCAAGCCTTTCGCCGAAGCGGCCGACGGCACGTCGTGGTCCGAAGGCGTCGGGGTGCTGGTGCTGGAACGGCTCTCCGACGCCGTCGCCAACGGGCACGAGGTCTGGGGGGTCGTCCGCGGCTCCGCGATCAACTCCGACGGTGCGTCCAACGGCCTCACCGCCCCCAACGGGCCCTCACAGCAGCGGGTCATCCGCGGCGCGCTCGCCGATGCCGGGCTGACCGCGGCCGAGGTCGACGCCGTGGAAGCGCACGGCACCGGCACCACGCTGGGCGACCCGATCGAAGCCCACGCCCTGCTGGCGACCTACGGCCGCGATCGCGAGGAGCCGCTGCGCCTCGGGGCGGTCAAGTCCAACATCGGCCACACCCAAGCCGCTGCCGGGGTCGCCGGGATCGTCAAGATGGTGCTGGCGATGCGCCACGGCGTGCTGCCGAAGACCCTGCACCTCGACGCCCCGACCTCGCACGTCGACTGGGCGGCAGGCGCGGTTTCCCTGGTGCGCGAGCAGGAGGACTGGCCGGAGACCGGGCACTCCCGCCGCGCCGGGATCTCGGCGTTCGGCGTGAGCGGCACCAACGCCCACGTGATCATCGAACAGGCCCCGGCCGTCGAGCCGGTGGTCCTCGAAGCCCCGATCACCCCGTCGGTCGTGCCGTGGGTCGTCTCCGCCAAGAGCGCCGACGCACTCCAGGCGCAGATCGATCGGCTCACCGCCCATACCGCGGCCGCCAGTCTGTCCACTGTGGACGTCGGTTTCACGCTGGCGACCGGCCGCACCGCCTTCGGGCACCGCGCGGTGCTGCTCGCCGGACCGGACGGCCCGGTCGAATCCTTGCGGGGCAAGGCCTCCGGCGGCAAGACGGCGTTCCTGTTCTCCGGCCAGGGTTCCCAGCGGCTCGGGATGGGGCGCGGGCTCTACCCGCGGTTCCCGGTCTTCGCCGCGGCGCTGGACGAGGTCTTCGCGCACTTCGCCGTCGAACTGGACAGGCCGCTGAGCGACGTCGTCTGGGGCTCCGACGCCGAACTGCTCGACGAGACGGGGTACACCCAGCCCGCGCTGTTCGCGATCGAGGTCGCGCTGTTCCGGCTGCTGGAGTCCTGGGGCGTCAGGCCCGACCACGTCGCCGGGCACTCGATCGGCGAGATCACCGCGGCGCATGTCGCCGGAGTGCTGTCGCTGGAAGACGCGTGCTCGCTTGTCGCCGCCAGGGGCCGGTTGATGCAAGCATTGCCCGCCGGGGGAGCGATGGTCTCGGTCCAGGCGACCGAAGCCGAAGTCGACGCCCACCTGACCGGGCAGGTCTCCGTCGCCGCGGTCAACGGCCCCGGCGCGGTGGTCATCGCCGGGGCCGAGGAGGACGTGCTCGCGATCGCGGAGCGCTTCGCCGCCGACGGCCGCAAGACCAAGCGCCTGCGCGTCAGCCACGCGTTCCACTCGCCGCTGATGGACCCGATGCTGGCCGGGTTCCGCCGCGTGGTCGAAGGACTGTCCTTCGCAGCGCCGAAGATCCCGGTGGTGTCGAACCTGACCGGCGCCCCCGCCACCGCCGAGCAACTGTGCTCGCCGGAGTACTGGGTGCGTCACGTCCGCGAGACCGTCCGGTTCGCCGACGGTGTCCTGGCCCTGCGCGACGCCGGGGTGACCAGGCTCGTCGAGGTCGGCCCGGACGGGATCCTGGCCGCGATGGCCGCGCAGCTCCACAACGACGGCGGTGCGAGGTTCGCGGTCGTGCCGCTGCTGCGGGCGAACCGAGACGAGGAGACGACGATCTCCGCCGCGCTCGGCGCACTCCACGTCCACGGCGTGCCGGTGCTCTGGAGCGCGTTCTTCGACGGCACCGGTGCCCAGCGGGTCACCCTGCCGACCTACGCCTTCCAGCACGAACGGTTCTGGCCGGAGGCCCCGCGGCCGGTGATCGCCGCGCGGACGGCCGCGGATCCGGCCGACACCGAGTTCTGGTCCGCAGTGGAGCGCGAGGACCTCTCCTCGCTGTCGACGATCCTCGAACTCGACGACGACTCGCTGTCCGCGATGGTGCCCGCGCTGTCGACCTGGCGGCGCAAGCGCCAGGAACGGTCCCTTGTGGACGGTTGGCGCTACCGGGTGACCTGGAAGCCGCTCACCGGTTCGGTCAAGGCCGCGGCGGGAACCCGGCTTGTCGTCGTTCCCGCCGAGATCGACACCGAGACCGACTCCTGGCTCACCGCCGCCCTGGGGGCACTTGGCGACGACGTCGTCCGGATCGAACTCGGTCCCGACACCGCCGAATTCACCGCGCGGCTCGTCGAGGCGCACGAGGACTCGGGCGGGTTCACCGGAGTCGTTTCGCTGGTCCCGCGGGTTTGGCCGACAGTGCTGCTGCGGGCCCTGTCCGACGCGGGCATCGACGCCCCGCTCCGGTGTGTCACCCGCGGCGCGGTCGCGACCGGCCGCTCCGAGCACGTCACGCACGCCGACCAAGCCGCGGTCTGGGGACTCGGCCGCGTGCTGGCGCTGGAAAACCCGCGGCGCTGGGGCGGTCTCGTGGACCTGCCCGACACGCTCGACCCGCGCTCGGCCGAACGGTTCACCGCCGCGCTGACCGGGCCCGAGGACCAGGTCGCGGTCCGCGCCTCCGGGATCTTCGGCCGCCGCCTGGTCCGGGCGACCGGCGAGGCCACCGGCTCGTGGATACCGGACGGCACCGTCCTGGTCGTCGGCGGCACGGGAGCCGTCGGTACCCGGGTGGCGCACTGGCTGGCCGCCGAAGGTGCCGACCACCTCGTGCTCACGTCGAAGCACGACGGTTCCGGGACCGAACTGGTCGGGGCGCTGGACGCGCTCGGCGTCACGGCCACCGTCGCCCGGTGCGACGCGGCCGACCGCGACGCGCTCGCCGCGGTGCTGGACTCGATCGACGGTCTGACCGCGGTCATCTACGCCGACGACGAGCCCGAAGCCCTCACCGGGGACCTGACCACCGACGTCGATGCGGCCGTCGCGGGGGCGGTCAATCTGGACGCGCTGCTGGGCGACCGCCCGCTCGACGTGTTCGTCCTGTTCAGCACGGTCGCCGGGGTGTGGGGTTCCGCGGGACGCGGGACCGAAGCCGCCGTCGGCGCTCGCTTGGACGCCCTCGCCGCCCGCCGCCGCGACCGCGGCACCGCGGCGCTCTCGATCGCCTGGGGCGCGTGGGCCGACGGCGTCTCCGAGAGCCTTGCCGGGCACCTGCGCCTCAACGGGGTTCCCGCCCTCGACTCCGGTCTCGCGCTCGCGGCACTCGGCCACGCGATCGCCGACTCCGGTGAATCCTCGGTCGTCCTGGCCGACGTCGAGTGGGACAAGTTCGCTCCGGCCTTCACCGCACATCGCGCGAGTGTCCTGCTCGACGAGTTGCCCGAAGCCACCGCTGCGATCGAACCGGCCACGGACGCCGAGTCCGAGACCCTGCTCCGGCAGAAGCTGCGCGGCCTGTCCGAGGCCGGGCGAGCGGCCGAGGTGCTCAACCTGGTGCGCGACAGGGTCGCGGCCGTGCTGGGCCATGCCAGTGCCGACGCCGTCGAGGTCGACGTGGCGTTCAAGGACCTCGGTTTCGACTCGCTGACCGCGGTCGACCTGCGCGACCAGCTCACCACCGCGACCGGGCTCACGCTCCCCGCGACGCTGGCCTTCGACCACCCGACCCCGGCCGTGCTCGCCGAGTACCTGCGGTCGGAACTGCTCGACGAGCAGCCCGAGACCGACCTGCCCGTCGCGAGCGTCCTTGCCGCCGCCGCCGACGACGACCCGATCGTCATCGTCGGCATGAGCTGCCGCTATCCCGGCGGGGTCCGCTCACCGGAGGACCTCTGGCAGGTGGTGCACGGAGCGGTCGACGCCGTCGGCTCACTGCCGACGGACCGCGACTGGGCCCTCGACGTCCTCGCCGGTGACGGCGCAGGCAGCACCGTCGCGAACGGCGGCGGTTTCCTTTACGACGCAGGGGATTTCGACCCGGCCTTCTTCGGCATCTCGCCGCGCGAAGCCATGGTGATGGACCCGCAGCAGCGGCTGGTGCTGGAGGCCGCGTGGGAGGCGCTGGAGCGTGCCGGGATCGACCCGGCCGGGCTCCGCGGCACCGACGCCGGGGTGTTCGTCGGCGGCGGCAGCGGCGACTACCGGCCGAACGCCGAGGAGTTCGGGCAGTGGCAGACCGCCCAGTCCGCGAGCCTCCTGTCCGGCAGGCTGGCCTACACCTTCGGCCTGGAAGGGCCGACGGTCTCGGTCGACACCGCCTGCTCGTCCTCACTCGTCGCGCTGCACCTCGCGTCGCAGGCCCTGCGGACGGGGGAGTGCTCGATCGCGATCGCGGGCGGGGTCACGGTGATGTCCACGCCGACGAACTTCATCGAGTTCGGCGACCTGGGCGCGCTGTCGGCGGACGGCCGCTGCAAGGCCTTCTCCGAGAGCGCGGACGGCACCGGCTGGTCCGAAGGCGTCGGCATGCTCGTCGTCGAACGGCTCTCCGGCGCCCGGCGCCACGGCCACCACGTGCTGGCCGTGGTCCGCGGTTCGGCGATCAACTCCGACGGCGCGTCCAACGGCCTCACCGCCCCGAGCGGACCCTCGCAGCAGCGGGTGATCCGGCGGGCGCTGGCGAACGCCGGGTTCACCACCGCCGACATCGACGCCGTCGAGGCCCACGGCACCGGCACCGCGCTGGGTGACCCGATCGAGGCGCAGGCGCTGCTCGCGACCTACGGGCAGCACCGGGAGACCCCACTGCTGCTCGGCTCGGTGAAGTCCAACATCGGCCACACCCAAGCCGCTTCCGGAGTCGCGGGCGTGATCAAGATGGTTCTCGCCATGCAGCGCGGCGTGCTGCCGAAGACTCTGCACGCCGACGCGCCTTCGTCCCATGTGGACTGGACGGCCGGCGCGGTCGAACTACTCACCGAAGCCGTGCAATGGCCCGATTCCGGCCGCCCGCGCCGCGCCGCGGTGTCGTCGTTCGGTGCCAGCGGGACCAACTCGCACGTCATCCTCGAGCAGGCCCCGGCACTGGCCGAAGCGGCCGGAACCGTCGAGGTCCGCGAGACCGGGGTCGTCCCGGTGACGCTGTCCGGCAAGACTGCGGCGGCCCTGCGGGACCAGGCGGGCGCGTTGCTCGCCCGGCTCCGGGCGGAACCCGGGCTCACCCCGGCGGACTTGGCGTTCTCACTGGCCACCACGCGTTCGGTGTTCGAACACCGGGCCGCGGTCGTCGCGGGCGATCTCGGCCAGCTGCTCAGCGGGCTCGCGACGCTGGCCGAGGGCGACACCTCGTCGCTCGCGCTGCGCGGTACCGCCGGGCGTGGCGGGAAGCTCGCCTTCCTGTTCTCCGGCCAGGGTTCCCAGCTGCCAGGGATGGGCGCCGCGCTGTACCGCAGGTTCCCGGTCTTCGCCGACGCCTTCGACGCGGTGCTGGCGCACCTGGAGGCCGAGCTGGACCGGCCGCTGCGCGACCTCGTGTTCGCCGAGCCGGCGACCGAGGAAGCCGAACTGCTCGACCAGACCGGCTACACCCAGCCCGCGCTGTTCGCCGTCGAGGTCGCGCTCTACCGCCTGGTGCGGTCGTGGGGCCTCGAACCGGACTTCGTCGCCGGGCACTCGATCGGCGAGCTCGCGGCGGCCCACGCGGCCGGGGTGTTCTCGCTGGCCGACGCCTGCACGCTCGTCGCCGCGCGGGGTCGCCTGATGCAGGCTCTGCCGTCCGGAACCGGGGCGATGGTCTCGGTGCGGGCCACCGAGGACGAGGTGAGGCCGCTGCTCACCGCGGGTGTTTCGATCGCCGCGATCAACGGCCCCAACGCGGTGGTGATCGCCGGAGACACCGACGCGGTGACCGCGCTCGCCGCCCGCTTCACCGCCGACGGGCGAAAGACTAAGCGTTTGCGGGTCGGCCATGCGTTTCACTCACCACATATGGACGCCATGCTGCAGGACTTCGACCGGGTCGCCCGGAGTGTCTCGTATGCCGCGCCCGTCGTGCCGCTCATCTCCAACGTCACCGGGGAAGCGGCCGTCGCGGCGCGGGTGTGCGACCCGGGCTACTGGGTCGGCCACGTCCGCGAGGCGGTCCGGTTCGCCGACGGTGTCCGCACCCTCGCCGAGAACGGGGTGACCAGGTACCTCGAGATCGGCCCGGACGCGGTGCTGTCCGCGATGACCCGTGACAGCCTCGGCGACCCGGACGCGTTGGTGGTCCCCTTGCTGCGCAAGGACAGGGACGAGGAGGCGACCGCGGTCACCGCGCTGGCCCGGCTGTTCGTCAACGGCGTGAGCCCCCGGTGGACCGGCTTCTTCGACGGCACCGGCACCCGTCGCGTGGACCTGCCGACCTACGCGTTCCAGCACGAGCGGTTCTGGACCGTGGCTTCGGCCAGGGCCGCCGCCCGTGGTGACGACGACGTCGACCGCGAGTTCTGGGCGGCCGTGGCGAACGAGGACTTTTCCTCGCTGGAAACGGCGTTGAACGTCGAAAGCGACGCGCTCTCGAAGGTGCTCCCGGCGCTGATGGACTGGCGGCGGCAGCGCGAGGACAAGTCCCTTGTCGACGGCTGGCGCCACCGCATCGGCTGGAAGCCGCTCACCGCGGTGCCGTCCGGCGGCCTCAGCGGAAGCTGGCTCGCGCTCGTTCCGGCCGACGGCGACGACGACTGGGTTCCGGCCGCGATCGGGGCGCTGGGCGAGAATGTCGTCCGCGTCGACGTCCCGGCCGAATTGGACCGTGCGGCACTGAGCGCGGCACTGGGCAAGGTTTCCGGCCAGGCCTTCGCCGGTGTGGTGTCCCTGCTCGCCTTGCGGGAACCCGGTGACGGTGTGCCTACCGGGGTCACCTCGACCGCCACCGCACTGCAGGCACTGGGCGACGCGGGCATCGACGCTCCACTGTGGTGCGTCACACGGGGTGCGATCTCCGTGGGCCGCGACGAATCCCCGGTGCGCCCGGACCAGGCCGGGGTGTGGGGTCTCGGCCACGTCGCCGCGCTGGAGTACCCGGAGCGCTGGGGCGGTCTCGTCGACCTGCCCGAGGTCCCGGACGCGACCGCGGCCCAGCGGTTCGCCGGTGTGCTCGCCGGACTCGACGGTGAGGACGAGGTCGCCATCCGGCCGTCGGTACTGTTCGGCCGCCGTCTGCTGCAGGCCCCGACCCACGGCTCCGCTCCGGTCTGGGAGCCGGACGGCACGGTCCTGATCACCGGTGGGACCGGTGCGCTGGGTGCGCACGTGGCCCGCAAACTCGCCCGTGACGGCGCGGAGCACCTGCTGCTCGCCAGCCGCAGCGGCCTCGACGCCCCCGGTGCAGCGGAGCTGCGGGACGAACTCGCCGCCACCGGGGTCCGCGTCACGATCGCCACCTGCGACGTCGCGAACCGGACCGACGTCGAAGCCCTGCTCGCGGACCTCCCGGCGGAGTACCCGCTGACCGGGGTCGTCCACGCGGCCGGGGTGCTCGACGACGGGGTGCTCGACGGGCTGACCCCGGACCGGTTCGACGCGGTCTTCCGGTCGAAGGTCGCCTCGGCTCACCTGCTCGACGAGCTGACCCGCGACTTCGACCTCAAGGTGTTCGCGCTGTTCTCGTCCGCGTCGGCCGCGGTCGGCAACCCCGGCCAGGCCAACTACGCCGCGGCGAACGCCGTGCTCGACGCGCTCGCCGAGCGGCGGCGTTCCCTCGGCCTCGCCGGGACCTCGATCGCCTGGGGGCCCTGGGGCGGTGGCGGGATGGCCGTCGGTGGCAAGGCCGAGGACGCGGCCCGCCGCACCGGGATCGGGGCGATGGACCCGGAACTGGCGGTCACCGCCCTCAAGCAGGTCGTCGCCGAGGACGAGCCGACCGTGCTGGTCGCCGACGTCGACGCGGGACGCTTCACCACCACGGCCCGGCCGAGCGCCTTGCTGCGGGAGATGCCGGGCTACGACGAGCTCGTCGCTTCGGCGGCGGCCGCACCCGACGGCGGGATCGCCGTGCGGGCCTAGCTGGCGGACCTCACCGCGGGCCAGCGGTTCGAGACGCTGCTCGACCTGGTCCGGACCCGCGCGGCCGAAGTGCTCGGCTACACCGATGTCGACCTGGTCGGTGCGGAGAAGGCGTTCCGGGACCTCGGGTTCGATTCGCTGGGAGCGGTGGAGCTGCGCAACCAGCTCAACGCCGCGACCGGGCTGAGCCTGACCGCCACCCTGGTCTTCGACCACCCGACGCCGGTGGCGCTCGCCGAGCACGTACTGGCGGGGCTCCTCCCGGACGGCGCGGGCGACGACGGAACAGGCGACGACGGCACGGGGGACGGCAACCTGCTCGCCGACGGTGACGAGATCGACGTCCGGGCCCTGCTGGGTTCGGTGTCGCTGGCGCAGCTGCGCGAAATCGGTGTGCTGGAACCGTTGCTGCGGCTGGCCGGACGCGCCGCCGCGGGCGGGGACACCGAGCGGGAAACCGGGGACTCGATCGACTCGATGGAGATCGACGAACTGGTGCAGGCGGCACTCAATGGCCAGGCTGGCCAGTCCGACCGGTCGTACGACTGACGGAGTTGATGATGACATCGCCCAGCGAGAAGGTAGTCGCAGCGCTCAGAGCTTCCCTGAAGGAGACGGATCGGCTGCGGCGGCAGAACCGGCAGCTCGTCGCGAGCGCCGACGATCCCATCGCGATCGTCGCGATGAGCTGCCGGTTCCCCGGTGAGGTGAACTCACCGGAGGACCTGTGGGAGCTCGTGGCCGCCGGGTCCGACGCGATCTCCGGCTTCCCGGCCGACCGCGGCTGGGAGCTGGACGCGCTCGGCGGCGCGGAAGTCGACGACCGCGGTCACGGGATCAGCCAGCAGGGCGGGTTCCTGAGCGGGGTCGCGGATTTCGATCCCGGGTTCTTCGGGATCTCGCCGCGGGAAGCGCTGTCCATGGACCCCCAGCAGCGGCTGCTGCTGGAGACGTCCTGGGAGGCGATCGAGCGGGCCGGTATCGACGCGACCCGCCTGCGCGGCACCCGGACCGGGGTGTTCATCGGCACCAACGGGCAGGACTACGCCTACCTGATGGTCACCGCGCCCGCCGAGTCCACCGGCGACGTCGGCACCGGCATCGCCGCGAGCGCCACTTCGGGGCGGCTGTCGTACACCCTGGGGCTGGAAGGGCCCGCGGTCACCGTCGACACGGCGTGCTCGTCGTCGCTGGTCGCGCTGCACCTGGCCGCGCAGTCCCTGCGGACGGGGGAGTGCTCGCTCGCGCTGGCGGGCGGGGTCAACGTGATGTCCACGCCCGGCTCGCTCGTCGAGTTCAGCCGTCAGGGCGGGCTCGCCCGGGACGGCCGCTGCAAGGCGTTCTCCGACGACGCCGACGGCACCGGCTGGGCTGAAGGCGTCGGAGTCCTTGTCCTGGAAAGGCTTTCCGACGCCCGGCGCAACGGCCACGAGGTACTGGCAGTGGTCCGCGGCTCGGCGGTCAACTCCGACGGCGCGTCCAACGGGTTCACCGCCCCGAGCGGCCGCGCGCAGCGACGGGTCATCCGGCAGGCGCTGTCCAGCGCCAAGCTGACCGCCGCCGACGTCGACGCCGTCGAGGCGCACGGCACGGGAACCCCGCTCGGCGACCCGATCGAGGCCCAGAGCCTCCTGGCGACCTACGGCAGCGACGGCGAACGGGAGCGGCCGCTGCTGCTCGGGTCGATCAAGTCGAACTTCGGCCACACCCAAGCCGCCGCCGGGGTCGCGGGCGTCATCAAGATGGTCCTCGCGATGCGGCACGGGGTGCTGCCCAAGACCTTGCACGCGGACAAGCCGACGTCGCGGGTGGACTGGGCACAGGGCAAGGTGGACCTGCTCACCGAGCGGCAGGCCTGGCCGGAGACGGGCCGTCCCCGCCGGGCCGCGGTTTCCTCGTTCGGCGTCAGCGGCACCAACGCCCACACGATCCTCGAACAGGCACCGGCCCTCGAAACCGAAGGGGGAGAAGCGATCGCGGCGCCGCTGCCCGCCGTGGTGCCGTGGCTCCTGTCCGGCAAGACAGAGGACGCGCTGCGGGACCAGGCGGCGGCACTGCTGTCCGCGCTGGACCGCGAACCCGAACTCCGCGCCGCCGATGTGGCGCTCTCGCTGGCGACCGCCCGAGCCGTCTTCGAGCACCGCCTGGCCGTGACCGCAGACAGCCCGGCCGAACTGCGCGGCCTGCTGGCGGCGTGGACCGCGAACGGGGTGGCACCGGGAACCGTCTCGGGCGAAGTCACCCGGCGCGGCAAGCTCTGCGCGGTGTTCTCCGGGCAAGGGGCGCAGCGCGCGAGAATGGGCAAGGAGCTCTACGGCCGTTTCCCCGCGTTCGCCCAGGCGCTGGACGCGGTTTTGGCCCACTGGGACGGGATGTTCGACCGGCCCGTCCGCGAGGTGCTCTTCGCCGAGACCGGTACCGCCGACGCCGCGCTGCTCAACGACACCGGCTACACCCAGCCCGCGCTGTTCGCGCTCGAGGTCGCGCTGTTCCGGCTGGTCGGGTCCTGGGGCGTCGCCCCGGATTTCGTCACCGGCCACTCGATCGGCGAGATCGCCGCGGCTCATGTCGCGGGCGTGCTGTCGCTGGAAGACTCGTGCGTGCTCGTCGCCGCGCGGGCCCGATTGATGCAGGCTCTACCCGCCGGTGGTGCGATGGTTTCGCTGCAGGCCGACGAAGCCGAAGTCCTGCCGCTGCTGACCGACGCCGTGTCGATCGCCGCGATCAACGGGCCGAACTCCGTGGTTGTCGCCGGTGATGACGAGGTCGTGACCGGGATCGCGGCGCGGTTCGCGGCACTCGGCCGCAAGACCAAGCGGCTCGCCGTGTCCCACGCCTTCCACTCGCCGCTGATGGACCCGATGCTGGACGAGTTCCGCCTCGTGGCCGGGCGCCTTACCTTCCATGCTCCGGTGATCCCGCTGGTCTCGAACCTGACCGGCCGGATCGCGACCGCCGACGAGGTCCGCGTACCTGAGTACTGGGTCCGCCACGTTCGCGAGCCGGTCCGGTTCGCCGACGGCGTGCTTGCCGCGCGCGCCGCGGGCGTCACGGCGTTCATCGAACTCGGCCCGGACGGGGTCGCTTCGGCCATGGCGCAGGACAGTCTCGGCGACGCCGCGCCGCACGTGGTGGCGGTTCCCGCGCTGCGCGGGAACCGCGGCGAGGAGCCCGCGCTCGTCGCCGCGCTGTCCCGGCTGCACGTGGCCGGGGTCCGTGTCGACTGGGCGGGGTTCTACGGCGGCACCGGTGCGCGACGGGTCGGTTTGCCGACCTACACCTTCCAGCACACCCGGTTCTGGCCGGAGCCTGACGTCGTCGAGCCAGCGGAAACCGTGACGGACGAACGCTTTTGGGACGCCGTCGAGCGCGAAGACCTCGAAGCGCTCGCCGTGGACCTCGGGGTCGACGGGCCGTCGCTCGGCGCGGTGCTGCCCGCGCTGTCGGCCTGGCGCCGCAAGCGCCGCGAACGGTCCACTATGGACTCCTGGCGGTACCGGGAGAGCTGGGTACCGCTCAGCGGTGCGAAGTCCGGTGCCCCCGCCGGTACGTGGCTTGTCGTCGTCCCGCGGTCCCGCGCCGGGGATGCCTGGATCACCTCGGTGGTCGACGCCATGGGGCCCGGCGCGGTCCGCCTCGACGTCGGCGCCACCGACCGGGCCGGGCTGACCCGGGTCCTGCGGGAAACCGCCCCCGGCGGACTCGCGGGAGTCGTGTCCTTGCTCGCGTTCGGCGAGTCCTGCGCCATCGCCACCACGGAACTGCTGCAAGCGCTGGGAGACGCCGGAGTCACCGCACCCACCTGGGCGGTGACAAGCGGCGCGGTGTCCACGGGCCGCGCCGAACGGCTCCGCAGTGTCGACCAGGCAGCCGTGTGGGGCCTGGGCCGCGTGGCCGCGCTGGAGTTCCCGCACGGCTGGGGCGGGCTGATCGACCTCCCCGAGATCCTCGACGAACGGGCGGCCCGCCGGTTCACCGGCGTGCTCGCCACCGAAGAGGACCAGGTCGCGGTCCGCGCGTCGGGGGTGTTCGGCCGCCGCTTGGTGCCGGCACCCGCCGGGGACGACCTGAGCACCTGGGAACCGACCGGAACCGTGCTGATCACCGGCGGCACGGGGGCGCTCGGCGCCCACGTCGCCCGTGACCTGGCCACGAAGGGCGCGCCACACCTGGTGCTGGCGAGCCGCCGCGGGCTCGACGCTCCCGGCGCGGCGGAGCTGCGCGACGAGCTCACGGCCTTGGGTGCCAGGGTCACCGTCGCCGCGTGCGACGTGGCGGATCGTGAGTCCGTCCAAGCCCTGCTGGCCGGACTGCCCGCCGAACTCCCGCTGACCGCGGTCGTGCACACCGCCGGTGTCCTCGACGACGGCGTCCTCAATGGACTCACCCCGGACCGGTTCGACGTCGTGTTCCGCTCGAAGGTCACCTCCGCACTCCTGCTCGACGAACTGACCCGCGAACTCGGCCTCGACGTGTTCGCGCTGTTCTCCTCGGTCGCCGGTTCCGTCGGCAACCCCGGCCAGAGCAACTACGCGGCGGCCAACGCCGTGCTCGACGCCATCGCCGAACGTCGCCGTGCCGACGGCCTCGCGGGCACCTCGATCGCCTGGGCGGCATGGGCAGGTGGCGGGATGGCCGACGCGGACCGCGTGGCGGAACGCTCCCGCCGCGTCGGTACCTCGGTGCTTGAGCCCGGTGTCGCCCTCGCCGCATTCGGGCACGCTGTCACCGAATCGACGGCCACCGTGGTGATCGCCGATCTGCAGAACCCGACGCTGCTCACCGCCTTGCTGAGCCTGCGCCCGAGCCCACTGCTCGCCGACCTGCCCGAGGCCCGGCGCATCCTGTCCGTGGCCGGGCGGTCCGAGAACACCGGCGCCACCGGTTCGGAGCTCCGCGAGCGGCTCGTGAAGGTGCCCGACGCGGACCGGGTCAGCGTGGTGCTGGAAATCGTCCGTACCCAGGCCGCGGCGGTGCTCGGCCACTCCACCACGACGGCCATCGGCGCCGACAAGGCTTTCCGGGACCTGGGTTTCGACTCGCTGACCGCGATCGAGGTCCGCAACCAGCTCGCCACCGCCACCGGCCTGAACCTGCCGTCCACTTTGGTCTTCGACTATCCGACCCCGGCCGTGCTGGCCGGGCATCTCCTCAGTGAGCTGCTCGGCCTCGAAGCGGATGTGCCCGAGTCCACTAGGGACACTTGCCCCGTCGACGAACCGATCGCGATCGTCGGCATGGGCTGCCGCTTCCCCGGTGGCGTGAGTTCGCCGGAGGACCTGTGGCAGCTGCTCGCCGAAGGCCGCGACGCGATGTCCGGCTTTCCGGCCGACCGGGGCTGGGAACTCGAAGCCCTCGCGGGCGAAGGCCGCGGCACCAGCGTCACCGGCCAGGGCGGCTTCCTCCACAACGCCCCGGAATTCGACGCCGGTTTCTTCGGCATCTCGCCGCGGGAAGCCATGGCGATGGACCCGCAGCAGCGGCTCCTGCTGGAGACGTCGTGGGAAGCCGTGGAGCGTGCGGGCATCGATCCCGCGACGCTGCGCGGCAGCTCGACCGGCGTGTTCATCGGCACCAACGGCCAGGACTATTCAAGTCTGGTGATGAGCTCACGCGAAGACGTCGAGGGCCATGCCAGCACCGGCCTCGCCGCGAGTGTCGTCTCGGGCCGCATCTCCTACACCTTCGGGTTCGAGGGACCGGCGGTCACGATCGACACCGCGTGCTCGTCGTCGCTGGTGGCACTGCACTGGGCCGCGCAGGCACTGCGTTCCGGCGAGTGCTCGATGGCACTGGCAGGCGGCGTGACCGTGATGTCCACGGCGATGGGCTTCGCGGGCTTCAGCCGCCAGGGCGGTCTCGCCCCGGACGGTCGCTGCAAGGCGTTCTCCGACGACGCCGACGGCACCGGCTGGGCCGAAGGGGCCGGAGTCCTGGTCGTCGAACGGCTGTCCGACGCCGAGCGCAACGGACACCGGGTCCTCGCGGTCATGCGCGGCTCCGCGGTGAACCAGGACGGCGCGTCGAACGGCCTGACCGCGCCGAACGGCCCGTCGCAGCAACGCGTGATCCGCCAGGCGTTGGCCAGTGCTGGTCTGTCCACATCGGACGTCGATGCCGTCGAAGCGCACGGCACCGGCACGGTTCTCGGTGACCCGATCGAAGCTCAGGCGATTCTCGCCACCTACGGCCAGGATCGGGAGATCCCGTTGTGGCTGGGCGGGATCAAGTCGAACCTCGGGCACACCCAGGCCGCCGCCGGGGTCGCCGGAGTCATCAAGATGGTGCTGGCCCTCCGCCGCGGCGTACTCCCGGAGACGTTGCACGTCAAGGAACCGTCGTCGCATGTGGACTGGTCGGCCGGAGCGGTGTCGCTCCTGACCGAGCGGACGCCGTGGCCCGACGTCTCCCGCCCGCGACGCGCCGGAGTGTCCTCCTTCGGCCTCAGCGGTACCAACGCCCACGTGATCCTCGAACAGGCGCCCCCGGTCGACGACACGCCGGACGAGACCGGTCCGGCAGTCGTTCCCTGGTCGCTCTCGGCCAAGTCGGACGCCGCGCTGGACGAACAGATCCGCCGGTTCAAGTCCTTCGCCGAGCTCAACCCCGAGAACACCGCGGCCGCTCTTGGCCGGTCACTGGTCACCGGACGCGCGCTGTTCGACCACCGCGCCGTGCTGCTCACCGGCGCGGACGACGGACCGCGGCTCATCCGCGGCGAGGCGGGCGAACGATCCCTCGCCGTGGTCTTTTCCGGCCAAGGCAGCCAGCAGCCGGGTATGGGCCGGGAGCTCTACGAAAGGTTCCCAGTCTTCGCCGATGCGTTCGACGCGGCGGCCGCCGAGCTGGACCGCGAACTCGACCGTCCGCTGCGCGACGTCATGTGGGCCACCGACGCCGAACCCCTGAACCAAACCGGCTACACCCAGCCCGCCCTCTTCGCGATCGAGGTCGCCCTGTTCCGGCTGGTCGAATCGTTCGGTGTCCGGCCTTCGCGGGTGGCGGGCCATTCGATCGGCGAGATCGCGGCAGCCCATGTCGCCGGGGTCCTGTCGCTGCCCGACGCCTGCGCGCTGGTGGCGGCCCGCGCGCGGCTCATGCAAGCCCTCCCGCCGGCCGCCGGGGCGATGGTCGCGGTCCGCGCGACCGAGGCCGAAGTGCTTCCGCTGCTGACCGGTCACGAGGACACCGTGTCGATCGCCGCGGTGAACGGCCCGGATTCGGTGGTGCTGGCCGGTGCCGAAGACGCCGTACTCGACCTCGCCGCTCGATTGGCGGGCTCCGGACGCAAGACCCAACGGCTCACCGTGTCCCACGCGTTCCACTCGCCGCTGATGGACCCGATGCTGACCGAGTTCGCCCGCGCGATCGAGGGACTGTCCTTCGCCGAGCCGCGGATCGCGGTCGTCTCGACCGTGACCGGAGAGCCCGCGACCGCCGGGGAACTGTGCACAGCGGAGTACTGGGTGCGCCACGTGCGGGCGACGGTCCGGTTCGCCGACGGCGTGCGCACGCTGGTCGCCGAAGGCTCGGACACCGTGCTCGAACTCGGCCCCGGCGGCGTTCTCGCCGGGCTGGCGCTCGACCTCGTCGACCCCGCGGCGGTGACGGTGATCCCGGCGCTGCGCAAGGGCCGCGGCGAGGAGGCCGCGCTGCTCACCGCACTGGCCGAGCTGCACGTCACCGGCGTCGACGTCGACTGGACGCCGGTGTTCACCGGGACCGAGGCGAACGTCGACCTCCCGACCTACCCGTTCCAGCGCGAACGCTACTGGCCGACCCCGGCGGCGCCCGCGGCCGACGCCGCCGGGCTGGGCCTGCTCGCGGCCGGACATCCGCTGCTCGGGGCCGCCACCGCGGTCGCGGGCTCGGACGGCGTGCTGCTGACCGGCCGGCTTTCGGTGTCGACCTCGCCCTGGCTCGCCGAACACGTCCTCAACGGCGTCGCTTGCCTTCCCTCCGCCGGATTCGCCGAGCTCGCGATCCGCGCGGCGGACCAGGCGGGCTGCGACCGGGTCGACGAACTGGCCGTCACCGCGCCGCTCGTGCTCGGCCCGCAGGACGCCGCCGCCCTCCAGGTGTGGGTCGGCGTGCCGGACGAAGCAGGCCGCCGCGAGATCACCATCCACTCCTGCCCGGCTGACTCGGCCGAGCCCGGCTGGACCCTGCACGCGAGTGGAATCCTCGGCAGCGGGCCGGGTCCGGCCGGGTTCGGCGGAGCCGAGTTCGCTGCCGCGGCCTGGCCGCCCGCCGACGCCACCGCGCTCGACCTCGACGGTCTCTACGCCGAGTTCGCCACGGACGGCCGCCGGTACGGCCCGGTGTTCCAGGGCTTGCGCGCGGCATGGCAGTGCGGTGACGAGGTCTTCGCCGAGGTGAGCCTGCCCGAAGGCACCGAGGAGGTCGACGCGTTCGGCCTGCATCCCGCGCTGCTCGACGCCGTCCTGCACGCGGTGCCCTTCACCGGCCTGGCCGGAGCTGAAGACGGCCTCGACGCCGCGACATGGAACGGGCTGTCGCTGCAGGCGGGTGCGGCTTCGGTGCTGCGCGTCCACCTCACCGCCACCGGGGACGACACGCTGTCGCTGACCGCGGTGGACGCCGAAGGCGCATCGGTGCTGTCGGTGGACTCGATCGGATTGAAACCGTTCAGCACCGAAACACCCGACACCACCGAGGCGGAGCAGGGTTCCCTGTTCCGGCTCGGCTGGATCCCGGCCCTGACCGAGCTGGCCCCTGTCACACCGGAAACCACCTGGGCGGTGCTGGGCGCCGACGAACTCGGCCTCGGCGCGGCGGTGAAAGCCGCCGGACACGCTGTCGCCGTCTCGGGCGGAACCTTCGCCGAACTGGCAGGGGACACCGTGCCGGACTTCGTCCTCGTCCCGGTTTCCGGGGACGACGGGGAGGACGGGGAGGACGGGGATGACAGAGCCGCGGCCGCCCATGCGACGACGTCGCGGGTGCTGGGAATCCTGCAGGACTGGGCTTCCGACGACCGCTTCGCCGGTTCGCGACTCCTGTTCGTGACCTCGGGCGCCGTCGGCGAATCCGCTACCGAGCTGGCTTCCGCTCCGGTGTGGGGCCTCGTCCGCGCCGCCCAGCTGGAGAACCCCGGTTCGTTCCTGCTCGCCGACCTCGACAGCGAAGACGCGTCGACCGCTGTGGTGCCGCGCCTGCCCGGGTTGTTCGCCGCCACGGAAACCCAGGCGATCGTCCGCGACGGCGCGGTCCTCGTCGGACGGCTGCAGCGGGCGGCCACCGAAACCGGCGGCAGGCCTTGGGATCCCGATGGCACGGTGCTGATCACCGGCGGCACCGGTGGACTGGGCGGACAGCTCGCCCGGCACCTGGTCGCCGAACGCGGGGTCAAGCACCTCCTCCTGGCCAGCCGACGCGGCCCCGACGCGCCCGGCGCCACCGAACTCGGCGTCGAACTGCGCGCCCACGGGGCCGAAGTCACGATCGCCGCCTGCGACACCGCCGATCGTGACGCGGTCGCGAAGCTGCTCGGAACCGTCCACACGGGACACCCGCTGACCGCGGTCGTGCACACCGCCGGGGTGCTCGACGACGGGGTCATCGGCTCGCTGACCCCGGAACGCCTGGCCACGGTCACCCGGGGAAAGTCCGGCGGCGCCTGGCACCTCCACGAACTCACCAAGGACAACGACCTCGCGGGGTTCATCCTGTTCTCCTCGGTCGCCGGGGTGATGGGCAGCCCCGGACAGGGCAACTACGCCGCGGGCAACGTCTTCCTCGACGCGCTGGCGCAGTACCGCGCGAGCCGCGGCCTCGCGGCCACTTCGCTGGCTTGGGGACCGTGGGCGCAGGACAGCGGGATGACCAGCACCTTGAGCGGCACCGACCTGCGCAGGATGGCGGGTGCGGGTCTCCCGCAGCTCTCCTCCGCGCAGGGGATGGCGTTGTTCGACAAGGCCACTGCTTCCGGTCAACCGCTTCTCGTGCCCCTCGCGATCGGCGCGGGCTCGATGCGGGCGCAAGCCGAGGTGCCGTCGGTGCTGCGGAGCCTGGTGAAGACGACGCGTCGCACGGCGGCCGCCGAAGCCGCGGTGTCCCAGGCCGGATTCGCCGCCCGGCTGGGAGAACTGCGCGAAGGCGACCGGCAGCGCTACCTCGTGGACCTGGTGCGCGACGAAGCCGCCGCGGTCCTCGCCTACGGTTCGCCCGAGGCGATCGGCGCGACCCGGGAATTCCGCGAACTGGGCTTCGACTCACTCACCGCCGTCGAACTCCGCAACCGCCTGACCATCGCCACCGGGCTCCGCCTGCCCTCGACGCTGGTCTTTGACTACCCCACGCCGACCGCGCTCGCCGAGCACCTCGGCACCGAACTGCTCGCCGACGGCGCAGGCGGCGCGGATCTCGGGCCCTCGCTGTTCACCGAGCTCGACCGGTTCGAAGCGGCACTGGCCGCGAGCGACCCCGACGAGGTCACCCGCGGCGGGGTGGCACTGCGCCTCCGGGCGCTGGTGGCCGCCTGGAGCGGGACCGCGGGGGAGACCGAAACGCTCGACGTCACCGAAAGGATCCAGTCGGCCAGCACCGACGAGGTCTTCGACTTCATCGACAGGGAACTCGGCCGGCTGAAGCAGGGCTGACCCGTGGCCGATCACGGACAGGAAGGTACGAACGATGCCGGACGACCAGAAGCTCGTCGAATACCTGAAGTGGGTCACGGC
Source organism: Amycolatopsis sp. H20-H5 (assembly GCF_035828755.1). Lineage (NCBI taxonomy): Bacteria > Bacillati > Actinomycetota > Actinomycetes > Pseudonocardiales > Pseudonocardiaceae > Amycolatopsis > Amycolatopsis sp. H20-H5. Next base: position 46,304 of record NZ_JAYMZS010000064.1, read on the forward strand.
TGACCTGCACCAGACCCGCCAGCGCCTCGAAGAGGCCGAATCCGGGAAGCAGGAGGCCGTCGCGATCGTCGGGATGGCCTGCCGGTTCCCCGGCGGCGTCAGCTCACCGGAGGGGCTGTGGGACCTCGTCGTGTCCTCTTCGGACGGCATCGCGGAGTTCCCGGCCGACCGCGGCTGGGACCTCGCCACGCTCGCGGGTGACGGCCAGGGCCGCAGCGCGACCACCGAGGGCGGGTTCCTCGACGACATCACCGAGTTCGACGCGGGCTTTTTCGGGATCTCACCGCGGGAAGCGCTGGCGATGGACCCGCAACAGCGGTTGCTGCTCGAGACCTCCTGGGAGGCCGTCGAGCGCGCCGGGATCGACCCGGCCACCGTCCGCGGCAGCCGGACCGGGGTGTTCGTCGGCACCAACGGCCAGGACTACGCGAACCTCGTCCTCGCTTCGGGGGAGGACGTGGAAGGCCACGCGGGCACCGGGCTTGCGGCCAGCGTCGTCTCGGGCCGCATCTCCTACACCTTCGGCTTCGAAGGCCCAGCCGTCACGATCGACACCGCGTGCTCGTCGTCACTGGTCGCCCTGCACCTCGCCGCGCAGGCACTGCGCAGCGGCGAGTGCACGATGGCGCTGGCGGGCGGGGTGACGCTGATGTCGACCGCACTGGGCTTCGCCGGGTTCACCCGGCAGGGCGGGCTCGCCCCGGACGGTCGCTGCAAGGCGTTCTCCGATGACGCCGACGGCACGGGCTGGTCCGAAGGGATCGGCATGCTGCTGGTGGAGAAGCTTTCCGACGCCGAGCGCAACGGACACCGGGTGCTCGCGGTCGTGCGCGGCTCCGCGGTGAACCAGGACGGTGCGTCGAACGGCCTGACCGCGCCGAACGGCCCGTCCCAGCAACGGGTGATCCGCCAGGCACTGGCCGGGGCCGGACTGTCCACTTCGGACGTCGACGCCGTCGAAGCACACGGGACCGGCACGGTGCTGGGCGACCCGATCGAAGCGCAGGCGATCATCGCCACCTACGGCCAGTGCCGCGAAATCCCGTTGTGGCTCGGTGGAATCAAGTCGAACATCGGCCACACCCAAGCCGCCGCCGGGGTCGCCGGAGTGATCAAGATGGTCATGGCGATCAGGCACGGCGTGCTGCCAGAGACCCTGCATGTCGCCGAGCCTTCGTCGCATGTGGACTGGTCCGCCGGTGCGGTATCGCTGCTCACCGGGCGGACGCCGTGGCCGGAGGTCGCCCGCCCCCGCCGCGCGGGCGTTTCGTCGTTCGGCATCAGCGGGACCAACGCGCACATCATCCTGGAGCAGGCCCCCGAGCCGACGGCAGCCGAAGCCACCGAACCGGCGGCAACCGCGGGCGTGCTGCCGTGGGTCGTCTCGGGTAAGGGCCGCCCCGCCCTGCGCGACCAGGCTGCCCGGCTTCTGGCCGCTGCCCGGGAAAACCCGGGGACCGCCGCGGCGGACCTCGGGTTTTCCCTTGTTTCCGCGCGCACCGCGTTCGACCGGCGCGCGGTCGTGCTGGGGGAGAACCGGGACGAGCTGCTCGCCGGACTCGCCAGCCTCGCCGACGCCGGGTCCGGCGCCGGGTCTGGCCTCGTCACTGGCCTAGTCACCGGCCTCGCCGACGTCGAGGGCCGCACGGTCTTCGTCTTCCCCGGCCAGGGTTCGCAGTGGGCCGGGATGGGTGCCCGCCTCGCGGCGGAGTCCCCGGAGTTCGCCGCGCGACTCGAGGAGTGCGCGGCCGCGCTGTCGCCGTTCGTCGACTGGTCGCTGCTCGACGTGCTGCACGAGGTCGAGGGCGCGCCGTCGCTGGAGCGCGTGGACGTGGTCCAGCCCGCGTCGTGGGCGATCATGGTGTCGCTGGCGGCGTTGTGGCGCTCGCGCGGGGTCGTCCCCGACGCCGTGGTGGGGCACTCGCAGGGCGAGATCGCGGCCGCTGTCGTGTCCGGTGCGCTTTCGCTGTCCGCCGGTGCCCGCGTCGTCGCGTTGCGGAGCAAGGCCATCCGCGACACCCTGGCCGGGCGCGGCGGGATGATGTCGATCCCGCTGCCGCTCGCCGACGTCGAAGCCCGGCTGGACGGCCGGGCGATCTCCATCGCGGCGGTCAACGGACCGAAGTCGGTGGTCGTCTCCGGCGAACCCGCCGCCCTCGACACGCTGTTCGGCGAACTCACCGCCGAGGAGGTCCGGGTCCGCCGGATCGCGGTGGACTACGCGTCCCATTCCGCCCAGGTCGCCGACCTCGAAGCGGAGTTGTCCTCGGTGCTGGCCACGGTGACCCCGCGCGAAGCCGAGATCCCCTTCTTCTCCACCGTCACCGGAGACTGGCTCGACACCACGACGATGGACGCCGGGTACTGGTACCGCAACCTCCGGCAGACCGTCGGCTTCGAGCCTGCCGTCCGCGCGCTGCTCGCCCAGGGCCACCGCGCGTTCGTCGAGGTGAGTTCGCACCCGGTGCTCACCGGCGGCATCCACGAGACGGTCGACGAAACCGGCGGGCAGGCGGTGGTCTCCGGGACCCTGCGCCGCGACGCCGGTGACCTGCGGCGTTTCCTGACCTCGCTGGCGGAGGTGTTCGTCCGCGGGGTCGGCGTCGACTGGGCGTCGGTCTTCACCGGGACGGGCGCGCGGCAGGTCGACCTGCCGACGTACGCCTTCCAGCACGAGCGGCACTGGCCGCGGCCGGTCCCGCCGCGGTCCGACGCGCACGGGCTCGGGCTGATCTCGGCGGACCACCCGCTGCTCGGTGCCGCGGTGTCGCTCGCCGGGTCGGACGGCCTGCTGCTGACCGGCCGGTTCTCGGTGGCGACCCATCCCTGGCTTGCCGACCACTCCGTCGGCGGTGTGGTGCTGTTCCCTGGCACCGGTTTCCTGGAGCTGGCCATCCGCGCCGGGGACCAGGTCGGCTGTGACCGGGTCGACGAGCTGACGCTGTCGATACCCCTGGTGCTGCCAGCCGACGATGCGGTGGCGATCCAGGTCCGGGTCGGCACCCCCGACGACGCGGACAGCCGCGATCTGCGGATCTTCTCGCGCCCGGCCGACGCTCCGGCGGAGCAGGAGTGGACCGAGCACGCGACCGGCGTGCTGTCCTCCGGCGAGCACGTGGCCGAGTTCGACGTGAGCGTCTGGCCGCCGCGGGACGCGGACCCGATCGACCTCGGCGGCTTCTACGACCGCCGCACCTTCGGCCCGGTCTTCCAGGGCCTCCACGCCGCCTGGCAGGGCAAGGACGCCGTCTACGCCGAGGTCACCCTGCCCCCGGCAGCCGAGGACGCCGACCTGTTCGGGATGCACCCGGCGCTGCTGGACGCCTCCCTGCACGCGGTGTCGTTCGTCGACTCCGAGGCCGCGGGCAAGAGCCTGCTGCCGTTCGCGTGGAGCGGGGTGTCGCTGCACGCGGGTGGTGCGTCGACGCTGCGCGTGCGACTGGCCGCCGTCGGCACCGACGCGGTGTCGCTCGCCGCGGTCGACGTCGAAGGCGCGCCGGTGTTCTCCGCGGACTCCCTGGTGCTGCGGTCGGCGTCCGCCGGTCTCGCGGCCGGAGCGCGCGGCGAGGCGCAGTCGCTGTTCCGGCTGGAGTGGACCCCCGTCCCGACGGCTTCGGTCCCCGGCACCCGGTGGAC
>NZ_JAYMZS010000065.1:0-25830 GCF_035828755.1 Amycolatopsis sp. H20-H5
GTCCTCGTCGCCCAGCACGACGGCGTCTCCGCCGCCGACCTCGACGGTGACCTCCGGGGCGAGCAGCCCGGCGCGGTCGGCCTCCGCGTGGGCCAGTGCGAGCAGGTGCACCGGCACCCGCCGGATCTCGGTCCCGGCGTCGAGCCTGGCCAGGTCCAGCAGGTCGCTGACCAGTTTCGCGGCGCGGCGGGACTCGCGGATCACCAGCAGCTGCAACCGTTCCCGGTCCTCGGGCGCCGTGCCGGGTGTCTGGTGCAGGGCGGCTTCCGCGGCGGCCTGGACGCCCGCCAGCGGGGTGCGCAGCTCGTGGGCGGCGTCGGCGACGAACCGGCGGGTGCGTTCCTCCGAAGCGCGAGCGGTCCGCTCGGCTCCTTCCAGTGCGTCGAGGGCGGCGTCGAAGGCTTCGGCGGCACGGCCGAGTTCGGTGTCCGTGCGGGTGGGGGCGAGCCGCCCGCCACGGCCGCCGGACACGATCGAGCGGGCCAGCCGGGTCATCGCGTCCAGCGGGGACAACGCGAATCTGACCCCGGCCAGCAACGCGACCGCGGTGATCACGATCGCCGCCAGCCCGGTGAACAGCAGCAGCTGCCGCAACGTCCGTTCCGCACCGGCGATGACCGACTCGTCCGCGGTCAGCGTCAGCTTCGCCCCGTTGATCCTGACCGGGCCGTTCAAGGTCGCCTTCACCTGCCGCAAGGTGGTACCAGGGAGCTCGTCGGGAGCGCCGAGCACGGTGCCGTCCGGCAGCGTCAGCGACGACCGCAGCCCCCGGGTTTCCACCCGCCGCAGGAGGTTCTGCGGGGACACGTTCTGTTTCGCCAGCTGCTGGGCCAGCTGGACCCGCCCCGCCAGCAGCCCGTTGACGTCCCGCTCGGCCTGCGCGCGGAACACCGCGTTGACGACGAACCCGACGACCACCAGCACGACCACGAGCACCACAAGCGCGGTGACGGTGACCCGGCGGTAGAGCGACACCGTGCGGAGCCCGCTCATCCGGCGTCGCTCCGCAGCACGTAGCCCTGCCCGCGCACGGTGTGCACCAGCCGCGGGCCGTGCGCCTCGAGTTTCTTGCGCAGGGTGCTGACGTTGACCTCCACCAGGTTGTCGGCGTAGTCGCCGTAGCCCCACACCGCGGTGAGGATCTGGGTCTTCGTCACCACGCGGCCGCGATGCGTCGCCAAGTAACTCAGCAGCTTCCACTCGGTCGAGGTCAGCTCGACCGGCGCCGTCCCGTGCCGGGCCATACCCGCTTCGACGTCGACGACCAGGTCACCGACCTCTACCGCGGGCCGGGTGCGGCCGGTGCGGCGCAGCACGGCCGTCACCCTGGCGACGAGCTCGGCCAGCACGAATGGCTTGAGCACGTAGTCGTCCGCACCGTCACCCAGCCCGCGCAGCCGGTCTTCGACACCGTCGCGTGCGGTGAGCATGACCACGCCCGAGGCCGACTGCCGCCGGATCGCGCGTAGGAGCTCGAACCCGTCCCGGCCGGGCAACATCACGTCCAGCACGACGAGATCCGGCCGGAACCGCGAGAGCTCCTGTTCCAGCTCACCGCCGTCGGGCAGCGCTCGGACGGCGAACCCGGCGGCCGTCAGCGCGGTCTCGACCGAGACCCGGATCGCCTCCGCGTCCTCGACCACCAGAATCCGAGGCTCGGTGTGAACGGCCATGCGGGCAGCCTAGCGAAACAAGTCCTGATCGGACCGTTGTGGTGAAAGGACGTTCAGATCCCGGTGTAGCCGCTCACGAACAGCTGCTTACCGAGCTGCTCGTACACCGCGGGATCGTCGGGCGCCACGGTCGCGAGCCCGTCGACGTACCGGTTGAACATGCAGAACGCCGCCGCGATCAGCACGGTGTCGTGGATCTCGAGGTCGGCCGCGCCCTGGGCGCGGGCCGCGTCGACGAGCTCGGTGGTCACGGTCTTACCGCCTTCCCGGACCGCGAGCGCGACGTGCAGCAGGGCCTTGAGCTTGGCAGGCACCGGGGCGTCGTCGACCCCCTGCCAGGCGGCCTCGACGACCGGCATCCCGCCGTCCAGCGCGGCACCGGCGACAGCGCCATGGCTGCACGAACAGAACGTGCAGTCGTTGCCCCGCGACACGACCGCCGCGATCAGTTCCCGCTCGCCGACCGACAGGCTGCTCGGGCCCCGCAGCAGCACTTCGGCGAACTGCCCCAGCGGCGCGGCGGTCTCTGGCCGGTAGGTGAACAGGCCTCGGATACCGGGCAGTTCGGGCGAAAGCGGGATGTGGGGCACCGGGACCTCCTGGGCAGCCAATCGGGTCTCCAGTATCGGCAGCCGGGCGCCCGCATCCGCACTTCCCGCGTGCTCACCTCTGTCCCCGTCGCTCCACGTCGCCGAACTCCGTGTTCTTGTCAGTCACGGCCAGTGCCCGAATCTGGTCCGGCGTCATCCCGACGATGTTCCGCAGGTCAGCGCCGGTCAGGTCAGCCCCACTCATCTGGGCGAGACGCGCGCGGTGTTTCAGGACGCATCCGACCAGGAAAGCACCCCTTGGGTGGTTTCAGACTGACCCAAACGGCTAGTGGTCCCGCACCGCCCGTCCACAAAACGCGATCGTCACGGGCGCCGGGCTCAACCTGCTCCGGCGAACGCTTCTATCCGGTGCGGGCCACTCGACGACGAAGTGGACGACGAAGTGGACGTGGAGGTGGCCCGCACCGCCGGGCACTAACTGATGGTGAAGTCGTCCGCGTAGACCGACCCCTGGCCGTACCAGCCGTGGGCGAACACCGTCACCGCGCCCGACGCGCCGGTGGTGAACGGCACGGACAGTTGCGTCCAGCCGGTCGACGAGGTCCAGGTGCTGGCACTCGCGCCGCCGCTCACCCCGAGATAGGCATAACTGCCCTGCACCCAGGCCTTGAGCGTGTACGCGTGGTTCGGTGAAAGCGTGACGCTCTGGCGTGCCTCGCCGGTCTGTGACCCGGTCGCCGCGAGCTGCAACGCGTGTGTGCCGGAATGCGCGGGGCTGCCCACCACCGCGTTCCCCGCGTCGCCGGTCCACGGGCTGAGCGCGCCGGATTCGAGCCCGCCGTTGATGAGCACGCCGGTCGGTGTCGCACCGTTCACCGTCAGCGTGTACGTGCTCGTGTGGCTGCCGGACGCGGCGGTGCCCTTGACCGTGAGCGGGTAGGTGCCGGGGACGGCGGCCGCGGTGGTCGAGACCGACAGGGTGGCGCTGCCGCCGGCGGTGACCGAGGCCGGGCTGAGCGAGGCCGTCACTCCGGCGGGCGCGCCGCTGACGGTCAGGTTCACCTGCTGGGCCGAGCCGTTGGTCACCGCGGTGGCGACCGTGGCCGTGGTGGCGCCGCCGGGGTTCACGGCGCCGGTGGCGGGGTTGGCCGACACCGAGAAGTCGTTGGCGGGCAAAGGAGTGCCGCCGCCGGTGAACGGCGCGAACGTCTTGCTGAACTGCCAGGTGCTCTGTGCGACGCCGGAGCAGCTGTCCGAGCCGCCGGTGCCGGGGCAGCCGCCGTTGTCACGTTGCAGTGCCCAGAACGAGAGCGTGTTGACGCCCTTCGACACGGCCCAGTCGTAGACGGTGGTGGCGTCGGCGGTGGTGAAGGTTTCGGCGGGGCCGTAGTCGTCGATCCCGATCATCTCGGTGATGCCGACCATCCCCCACAGTTGGGCCTGGGTCCGGCCCGGGTAGAGCGAGCCCAGCTCGGAGACCAGCCCGGTCGCCGACGTCTGCGTGTCGGTCGCCATCTGGTGGGTGGCGCCGTCGTAGTAGTCGAAGGTCATCATGTTCACGACGTCGACGCGGGCGCCGTTGCCGATCGCGTTGCGCAGCACCGCCAGTCCGTTGTCCGCGAGCCCGCTGGTGGTGGTCGGCAGGGTGTAGGAGAACTGGATCGAGCGGCCGTTGGCCGCGGCCCAGTCCTGGGTCTTCTTGATCGCCTTGTTGCGGCGGTCGATCCCGGCGGAGTTGGTCAGTGAGTTGTCCTCGATGTCCAGATCGATCCTGGGCACGTCGTAGGTGGTGATCACGTTCTCGAACACCGCGGCGATGGAGTCGACGTTGGTGCAGCTGTCCGCGATCTCGGTGCCGGTGTTGTCCGCGGTGTAGCCACCGAACGACGGGATGACGTCGCCGCCGCGTGAGCGGATGGTGGCGATGTCGGCGCCGAAACTCGACTGGGCGACCGGCATTCCGCTGTCGCCGTTCCAGTAGGCGGTACACGAGCCCTTGGTCGCGGCCTGCAGGAAGGCCATGGTGAGGTGTTTGACGCCCGACTGCTGGGCCAGCGCGGCGGGACTGTCGCCGTTCCACGCTTCGAAATAAGGCGCGAAGACATGGGCGGGCAGGGCGGTGGCCGCGTGCGCGACGCCGCCCCCGGTCACGATGAGCCCGGCGGTCGCCGTGGCGGCGGTCAGGGCGGTGAGCAGTTTCCTGATCGGTCTGCGTGCACGCATAAACGCTCCAGTACCAGGGAGTAGACGCGTCCGGAGAGGCCTTCGGCCGCGGAGATGCCCCCACAATTGGACTAGACCACCTGCGTGTCAAGACGGTCAGGTCCGACCGGCCGACGACGAAAGTAGGTGAGCTGATGATCCGTTGTCACCGCGCGTGCGGGTTTGGTGATCCTTGGTGTCAGGGAACTTCCGCCCAGCAGCTCCAGCAGGGTGACACTGGGCAACGAATGTGACAATTCTCTGGGACCCGCCTCATCCAACCGGTAGCGTGCGCGTCCATGCGGGTGAGGCGGGGGACTTTTGGTGGACCGAAAGTGACGATGCCCTGGCGTGCCGCGCCCCGGGCGGCGTTGTCCAGTCCACTGACCATGATCGTCGCCGCGGCGACCGCGTTGCTGGCCTGCTTCCTGGGCACCGCGGCGGTACTGCAGGGCTCCGCCGCGGGCAGCGCGACCATCGCCTATCAGGCGTCCACCAGCTGCCCGGACAGCTACGGCCCGGTGTTCGGCAAGTCCTACCCCTCCCCCGCCGACGTACCCGCGATCATCGACACCGTGCGCCGCCACGCCCCCGCACAAGGTTTCAGCGCACCGGTCTCCGCCCGCTACACCCCGGTCCTTGGCAACACCGAGATGAACGGCGACCCCAATTACAAGGTCCGGCTCGCCTATCGCGACCAGGCCGGTCTGGACAACCTCGGTCCCGTCGAGGGCACCAGCGCACCCGGCGGGCTGCTGCTCGGCCAGGTCATCGGCTCCGCCGAGCACCTCGGCGTCGGCACCAAACCGGTGATCCGGGGCGTCGGGCTGCCGCCGGTCGTCGGCCTCTACCGCGACCTGCTCGACCCGCCGCCGCGGTGGTGGTGCTCCCAGCAGCGCGGCGCGGTGGTCGACCGCCTGGCGAACGACCCGATCGACTCGATCGTGTTCACCACCGACGCGAAGACCTTCCAGGACACCGTCGCCGCGCTCAAGCTGCCGAAACTCGAGAACCTGCACATCTCGTTCTACGAGCCCGTCCCCCGCACCCTCAGCGACGCCGAGGACCTGGTGGCCCGGTCCAACGCACTGGTCGCCGACGTCGAAGCCGATCTCGCGCGCCAGGGGCTGGCCGGCGCGGTGACCAGCTCGGTGCCCTTCGACCGGTCGGTGGTCATCGCCCAGCAGGCCAGTGAGAACGTGCTGGTCTCGATCCTGCCGCTGGCCGCGATCAGCGTGCTGGTCGGCTGCGCGGGCATCGGGACCGTCGCCCTGCAGTGGTACCAGCGGCGACACGCCCAGCTGCGGCTGCTCTGCGCGCGCGGCAGCGGACCGGCCGGGCTCGGCGGGCTCGCCGTCGCCGAACTGGGCCTGCCCATCGTGCTGGGCGGCGCCGCGGGAGCGGTGCTCGCCCGCCTGCTGCTCAGGGTCTACGGCCCACCGGGCGAGGCCGACCCCCGCTCGTACCTGCTCGGTTTCGGGGTCGCGGGCGGGGTACTGCTCCTGTCCCTGCTCCTGCTCGCCGTCGTCGTCGGGGTGCGGGCGCACCGCGAGTTCGAACTCGGCCGGGTCCGCACCCGCGGCAAGCGGCTGCGCCTGGTCGGGCTGTACTTCCCCTGGGAACTCGTCACCGCGGCCGTCGCGGTAGTGGGCTGGAACCGGCTCGTCGGCTACGGCTCCGGATCCCGGCTGGGTAATCCATTACCGCAGGTGGACCCGATCGCGCTGACCTATCCGGTGTTCGTGGTCCTCACCGCGGGCCTGCTCACCGCGCGAGTGGCGTGGGTGCTGCTGCGGCTGTCCCACCGCGCGCGGTTCTGGTCGCGGCCCGCGCTGCAGCTGGCCATCCGGCGCCTCGCCAGCGCCCGCGCCCCGGTCACCGGGGTGCTCGTCATCGGCACGCTCGCCGTCGGCACCCTGGCCGCGGGGCTCGGCATCGCCGGCGGCCAGGAGGACGCGCTGCAGACGAAATCGGGGATCTTCGTCGGCGCCAACAGCCGCGTGGACACCGAAACACCGGTCGGCACCGGCGCCAGGCCGCTGCCGTCGGCGTTGACCGGCACCAGCACGATCGTCGGTGAGCTGACCGGCACCGGCAGTGTGGTGCTGGTCGTGGACCCGGCGACCGTCCGGACCGGCGCGGAACTCTCGGCGTTACCCCGTGAAGACGTCGACAACCTGCTCGCCAAGATCGACGTCCCGCCCGGCGCGACCGTCCCGGCCATCCGGATCGCCCACGGCGCGAAGCAGACCACGATGCTGGGAGGTGGTCTCCCGCAGGCGTCGGTCGTCGGCGACCTGCCGGTGTTCCCGCTGATCGGCACGAAACCCGGTTACGTCGTCTCCCGCACCGCGCTCACCCCCGCGCAGCTCCGCATCGTTCCCAAGTGGAGTGTCCTGTCCAGCTCCCCGCTGGCGACCGTGTCCGAGGCACTGTCACAGGCCGGACTCGTCCAGCCGAACCGGATCAGCCGCGACTCGGCACTCGACGGGCTGCCGTTCTACGTCGTGTCCTGGACCTTCTCCTTCGTAGCGCTCCTCGGCGCCGTACTCGCCGCCGTCGCGGTGCTGGCGCTGCTGGTGGCGGTGGAGGTGCGCAGACGCCAGAACGCGCTCGCCGGGGCACTGGTGCTGCGGATGGGCATGCGGCCACGAACGCTGCTGGCCAGCCATCTGCTCGAACTCGGGGCACTCAGCGCGATGGCGGTCATCACCGGAGTCGCGTGTGGACTGTCCGTCGCCGGGCTTTCGGTGCCCCGCTTCGATCCGGCGACGTTCCTCGCGCCGCGCTCGGAACTGCCCGACCCGGCCTCGTTCGTCTTCACCGTGTTCGGCATCGGCGTGCTCGTGGTGGCGCTGGCCGGCTGGCTCGCGGTGCGCTCGGTGCGCACCGCCCGGACCGCGGAGCTGATCCGTGCCTGACAAACCCATCTTCCAGCTGCGCGACATCGGCGTCGACTACGTGACCCCGGCCGGCACCGTGACCGGCGTCGACGGCGTCAGCATCGACGTCCCCGCCCGCGGCATGACGGTGCTCGCCGGGCCGTCCGGCTCGGGCAAATCGACGCTGCTGCGGGTGCTCGGACTGTTCGAGCAGCCGGCGAGGGGCACGATGTCATTCCAGGGGGCCGACACCGCGAAGCTGCGTCACCGCGAGCGCCGGGCGCTGCGGCGCGACCATCTCGGGCTGGTGTTCCAGAACCCCACCGACAACCTGCTCGGCTACCTGCGGGTGGCCGACAACCTGCGCGCGGCCGCGGAATCCGCGGGCACCACCTGCCGTCCCGACGACATCCTCGAGCAGCTGGGGCTCGGCGGCACCGGCTCGTGGCACATCTCGGCACTTTCGGGCGGTCAGCAGCAGCGGCTCGCGTTCGGCTGCGCGCTGGCCCGGCGCTCCACCGTGATCCTGGCCGACGAACCGACCTCACAGCTCGACGAGGCCTCGGCCGATCTGGTGCTCGACACCCTGCGGTACCTGGTGGACCAGGATTTCGCGGTGCTCGTGGCTTCCCACGACGACCGGCTGATCAGCTTGGGTGCCCGGGTGGCCCGGCTCCACAAGGGCGCCCTGGAGGGTGTCGAACACCGAGGGGACGAGCTGTCATGACCGAAACCGTGCTGCCAGAGCCGGCGCTGGAGGCCATCGATCTGCGGCGCCGGTTCGCCCATCCCAGCGGCGACGTCGAGGTCCTGCGCGGCCTCGAGCTGCGGGTCGCGGCCGGGGAGCTCGTCACCGTGTCCGGGCGATCGGGTTCGGGCAAGAGCGCGCTGCTGGCCCTGCTGTGCGGGTTCGACTCCCCCGACTCCGGGTCCGTGCTGCTCGACGGCGTGCCGATCTCCGGCATCCCGCCGTGGCACACCTGCGCGGTGCTGCCGCAGGCGCTCGGCCTCGCCAACGAGCTGACCGTCGCCGAGAACGTCGCCCTGCCCCTGCGGTTGCGCGCCGACCTGCCCAAGCCCGGCAACGCCGAGGTCGCCGCCAGGGTGGCCGAGCTGCTCGGCGAACTCGGCATCGGCGAGCTCGGCGAACGGTATCCGCTGGAGGTGTCGTTCGGGCAGCAGCAGCGGGTGGCGCTGGCCCGCGCGGTGAGCGGGCGGCCGCGGGTGCTGCTCACCGACGAGCCGACCGCCCACCTCGACGCCGGAAGCACCCCCCGCGTGCTCAAACTGCTGCGGCGCTGCGCCGAGGAGGGCGCCGCCGTCATCGTGGCGACCCATGACGACGAAGTGCACCGCATCGCCGATCGGCGGGTGCGCCTGCGCGACGGCGTCCTGACCGCGCTGCTCGACTGAAGCCGCCACCCAGAGCGGCCCGGGTTGTCGCGCTCTCGCAAGGCTTCCGCATGAACGCGTGGACACGTCCGGTCCCCCTCGTTGTTCGAGACGAAAACCCCGGACGAATTCTCAGCGCCCATACCGCACCGCCGATCGGAAGATCCGTAGACTGCGGAGGCGATGCGACGTATTCGGTGGTGGTGGGGTGCGCTGGTCCTGATCTTCGTGGCAGCGCTGGTGGGGGTGTTCGCCTTCTCGGGCTCGGAAAGCCGCGTCGGCCGGCCGCTGCCGAGGCAGGGGCCGCCGGGGACGGGCCCGCTGACGATCGTCTCGCTCGGGGACAGCACGGTTTCGGGCGAAGGGGCCGGAAACTACACAGCCGACACCAACGGGAGCAAGGGTGACTGGTGTCACCGCTCCCCCGCCGCGTTCGTCGACCAGGTGAAGATCCCCGGGGTCGTCGAGCACCGCAACCTCGCGTGCTCGGGCGCCCCGGCGGCCCAGGTCGCGCTCGGCGACGTCAAGCAGTGGACCGAGGGCTCGCAGGCGCAGCAGCTGGCCACGCTGGTCAAGGACCACCGGATCGCCGCGGTGGTGATCGCGGTGGGCGCCAACGACGATCCACAGTTCTCCGCGCAGGTCACCGGCTGCTTCAAGGCCTGGTTCACCCCGCAGAACCCGCCGTGCCGCACCGGGCTGGCCGCCACCTGGCAGTCCAAAGTGGACGCCATGGTGCCGAAGGTGGTCAACGCCGTCGCGGACGTGAAGAAGGTGCTGGCCCAGGCCGGGTACACCCCGGCGGACTTCCAGCTGGTGCTGCAGTCCTACGCCTCACCGATCGGCCCCGGCATCCCGGAGGAACTGCGCAGCCTCAACGGCTGCCCGTTCCGCGCGGAGGACCTGCAATGGATCGGCCGCGAGGGCATCACCACGTTGACAGGGGGGCTCAAAACGGCAGCGCGGCAGAGCGGCGCCCGGTTCCTTGACCTGTCCCGCGCCGGGATCGGCCACGAGGCCTGCAGCGGTGGCGCCAATCCCGCGACCGAATGGTTCACCCGGCTGACCCTGCAGCTGGCCGACCTCGGCCAGGTCGACCGTGCCTCCCACGCGCTGCAGGAGTCTTTCCACCCCAACGCGGCCGGGCACGCGGAGTTCGCGCGCTGCCTCACCGAGTTCCTGGCCGCGGGCGACGGCAACGCCTCCTGCCTGGCCGGCGCCGACGGAAACCTGCATCCGGCGCCCGAGGTCGTCGCACGTTGACCTCCACTTAGCTGGAGGTTGCAGGCTGGTGGCATGGGAAACGAGAACATCCTGATCCTGGTCACCGGCGCCACCGGCAAGGTCGGCCGCGCGGCCGTGACCGAACTGCTGGCGCGTGGAGCCCGCGTACGGGCCTTCGTCCGCGATCCCGCGACAGCGAATCTGCCCGCCGCGGCCGAGATCGTGCGGGGCGACATCGACGAACCTGCCACGTTCGCCCCCGCGCTCGACGGGGTCACCGGGGTGTTTCTGATCTGGCCGGGCCTCGACGCCGAAGCCGCGCGCCCGTTCCTCGATGCCGCCCGCCACGTCCGCCACGTGGTCTACCTGTCCGCCAGGGGCATCCGCGATAACGCCGCCACGCAGGGTGATCCGATCACCGGGTTCCACGCCGACATGGAACGCCTCGTCGGGAAGAGCGGGCCGGACTGGACGTTCCTCCGTGCGGGCGGGTTCGCGGGCAACACGCTCGGCTGGGCCCACGATGTCCGCACCGAGGGCGTGGTGCGGCAGCCGTACCCGGGGTTGAGCAGGCCGCTGGTGCACGAGAAGGATCTCGCCGAGGTGGGCGCGCTCGCGCTGCTCGAAGACGGGCACGCGGGCCGGAGCTACGACCTCACCGGGCCGGAATCACTGACGCAGCTCGAGCAGATGGACGCCATCTCGGCCGCGATCGGCACCCCGCTGCGCTTCGAGGACCTCGCGCCCGAGGAAGCGAAGAGCACCTTGCTGGGCGGCTTCCCGCCGGAGATCGCCGACGAGATCCTCGACGCCTGGAAGGAAATGGCCACGACGCCGGAGACGGTGAGCACCACCGTGCGAGACCTCCTGGGCCGCCCGGCGACCCCGTTCGCCACCTGGGCGCGCGACCACGCGGACGACTTCCGCTGACCCCGGGTCGAGCAGGCCCGCTCACGGCCTCTGAAGGCCACCTTGAGGTACTCCACGGCGCGGGAGCAAGGGACCTTTGCTCCCGTTTTCCGGGTGGGGCGAAGGCGTGCCGTCAAGGCCACTTCTGGGGCGTTAGACGCTCTCATGGTGGCCTTCAGGGACCGTCAAAGTGTTCTCAGAGGTCGAGGGCGGCGCGCAGGGCGATGTCGATCCGTTCCTGGACCTCGTGGTCGATCTCGGCGATCCGCTCGTCGAACCACGGCCGGTACAGGCGGGTCAGGTTGAGCGTGGACACCCAGTAGCGCGCGTCGACGGCGACGCCGAGAATGTCCTGTGGATCCCTTTCGAGCAGCTCGGTGCCCAGCAGCCACGGGCGCTCCGAGTCGTTCACCCCGTCCGAGGACAGCAGCACGACGGTGCGCTGCCGGGCCGGATCGGTCGGGGGGTGATACGTCCAGACTTCACCCCTGCGCACGCAGATCCTCTTCCGCCGCTGTGCGCTCGGCCTCGTCCGAATCCGCCGCGGCCTCCACTGGAGCCACCGCCTGCGGGGTGTAACCGGTGCGGACCGCCTCGCGCCTGGCCGCTTTGGACAGCCAGGACGAGACCGAAATACCGTGGGCCTTCGCGGCACGCTCGGCGAATTCGAGGGCGCCGCTGTCGAGTGAGAGAGTCACCTTACGGGTTGCCATACCTTTTATCGTACCAGCGTTCGGGCAGAGCGTCGGTTGTCCGTTTCTACAGCCGCGGCGACCGGCCCTCGAAGGGCGTGGACAGCACCACGGTCGTGCGCGTGGACACCTTCGCCGCCTCCCGGATGCGCCGGAGCAGGTCCTCGAGTCCCACTGGTGACGGGACCCGCACCAGCAGGATGTAGGACTCGTCCCCGGCGACCGAGTAACAGGATTCGATCTCGGTGATGTGCCCGAGTCGCTGGGGGTAGTCGTCCGGGGCGGCCGGGTCGTAGGGCGTCAGCGAGATCAACGCCGTGAGTGGCAGGCCGATCTGCTCGCCGTCGAGCCGGGTGGTGTAGCCGAGGATGACCCCGCGCTGTTCCAGCCGCCGCACCCGCTGGTGCACCGCGGACACCGACAGTCCGACCCGCTCGGCGAGGTCGGTGAAGCTGCGCCTGCCGTCGGCCGCGAGCTCCTGGACGATCGACTGGTCCAGCGGCTCCAGCGGGCTGGCGCTCATGCGTCCAGCACGACGAGCTCGTGCGGCTGGTTGTTGAAGGACTCGACGCCGGTCGAGGTGACGACGACGATGTCTTCGATCCGCGCGCCCCAGCGGTTCGGCTGGTAGATGCCCGGCTCGACGCTGAACGCCATGCCCGGCTCCAGCGTCAGCGTGTTGCCCGCGATGATGTAAGGCTCCTCGTGCACGTCCAGGCCGATGCCGTGGCCGGTGCGGTGGATGAAGTACTCGCCGAAGCCGGCTTCGGCGATGACCTCACGCGCGGCCGCGTCGACGCTCTCGGCGGTGACGCCGGGGCGCACGTGCTCGACAGCGGCCCGTTGCGCGCGCTGGAGCACGGCGTAGGTCTCGGCCACGTCCGCGTCGCGCGGTTCGCCGACGGCGTAGGTGCGGGTGGAGTCGGAGTTGTAGCCCTCGGCGATCGGGCCGCCGATGTCCACCACGACGACGTCGCCACGCTCGATGACGCGAGCGGACACGTCGTGGTGGGGGCTGGCGCCATTGGGCCCGGAGCCGACGATCACGAAGTCGGCGTGGGTGTGGCCCTCTTCGACGATGGCGGCGGTGATGTCGGCGCCGACCTCGGCCTCGGTGCGGCCGGGACGCAGCCACTCGCCGATCCGCGCGTGCACGCGGTCGATCGCCGCACCGGCCTGGCGCAGGGCGTCGATCTCCGCGGCGTCCTTGCGCATCCGGAGTTCACGGACCACCGGACCGGCGAGGGTCTGCTCGGCGTCGCCCAGTGCGTCCCGCAGCGAGAGCACGTGCAGCGCGGCGGTGACGTCGCTGACCGCGACGCGGCCCGGCTTGCCGAGCCGATCGGCGACCAGGCGGTACGGGTCTTCGCCGTCGACCCAGGTGAGCACCTCGATGCCCAGTTCGTCGGCCGGGACGTCGGCGTAGCCGGGTGCCTCCAGCTTCGGCACGACCAGCGCCGGGGTGCCCTCGGCCGGGATCACCAGCGTGGTCAGCCGCTCGAACGAACCGCCGGCCTGGCCGATCAGGTAGCGCAGGTCGGAACCCGGCGCGATCAGCAGGGCGTCGGTGTCCGCGGCGGCCGCGGCGGCGCGAGCGCGATCGAGCCGGGCACGCAGGGCGGCAGCGGCGGGGGCAGCGTTGTGGAGGGAGCGGCGCGACATGCACTGGAGCCTAGCCGGATCGCCGGAGACCTGAGGGATCACCTCACGAGCGCGCGAGGACCGGTTCGCCCGCCCGCGCGTCGAGCTGGCGCCACACCCGGAACACCAGCGGGAACGTCGTCGCGACCAGATAGACCGCGCCGAAGGTGAGCAGCACCCCGGTCAGCCCGATCCCGTCGAGCAGCACCCCGGCGAGCAGGGTGCCGACCGGGATGACCGCGAGCGCGCCCGCGACGAGCAGGCTGAACACCCGGCCGCGCAGGTGTTCCGGGACCCGTTCGTAGACCACGGGCAGCAGGATCGGGTTCAGCAGGCCCGAACCGAGCCCGGCGACGCCCAGCCCGATCAGGAGCACCACGGGCGACGGCTTAAGCGCCAGCAGGGCGAACCGGGGCGCGCCCTCGACCAGGAAGCACACGACGTACGTTCCCCAGCGCGAAAAACGGTGACCGATCCAGCCGTAGAGCATCGAGCCGAGCACCGCGCCCGCACCCAGCGCGGTCACCATGACGCCGAGTAGCGCGCTGCTGTGCAGGACTTCGCTGCCGTACGCCGGGTACAGCACGCCGCTGAGCCCGGTGTCGAGGCCGTTGGTGAGCATCAGCATGCCGACGATCGCCAGCAGCAGCCGGTCACGCCGGACGTAGGCGAGCCCTTCGCCCAGATCGGCGAGGTAGCCGCCCGTTTTCTCCCCGGCCACTCGCGCGGCGGCCGGGATCAGCAGGAGCACCAGTGTCGCCGAGCTCAGCAACGTCGTGGCGTCCGCGAAGAGCACGTTCACCGGGCCGACAAACGCGATGAGCGCGCCTGCCAGCGGGGCGCCGATCATCTTCCCGATCCGGTTGGCCGCCTCGACCAGGCTCGCCGCGCGGCCCGCCGGCGTGCCCACGAGCTCGACGACCTGAGCCAGGAGCACCTGTTTCGCGGTGTCTGCGGGCCCGCGGCAGGCCCCCATCAGGAAGGTCAGCGCGAGCAGGCCGGGCAGCGGCAGCCCGACGGTCGCGTGCGCCAGCGGGACGAGCCCGACCGCCAGGGTGGTCAGCAGGTCCGCGCCGACGCTGACCCCGCGCGGGCCGAGACGGTCCACGAGCGGTCCGCCCAGTACCGCGGACAACAGCAGTCCCAGCACCTCCATAGCCGCGACCAACCCGGTCTTGGTCCCGCTGCCGGTGCTCTGCAGGGCGAACCAGGGAATCGCGATCAGGGTCATCGACAACCCGGCCGAGGCGATGCCCGACGCCGCCACCAGCGCGAACAGCGGGACGCGGCGGCTCACGGCAGTTCCGGGCGGGACTGTCTGGGAAACGCGGCCCAGTGGATCCGCACCGGGGTGTCGCCTTCGCGGGCCTTGCGGCGGTAGCGATCGACGATCGCGCGGACCTCGACGTTGAGCGCCCCGGTCTCCTCCGGCGTCAGCGAGAGCGGCGCGCTGTCGAAGGTCACCTTGTCTCGCCAGTGCTCGGGCCACTCCATGAACTCGGCGGCGAACCGGGATTCCTCGGCGTAGCGGTGTTCGACGACGGTGTGCAGGAAGGTGCTGAGCGGTCCGATCAGATCGGGCTGACCTTCCAGGTCTGCGGCGCGCAGGTGGTCCCCGTCGTGCACCGAACGCCACCAGCGTTCGCGCCGGTTACCCCGCTCGGCGTCCTCCTCGACGAGACCGTGCTCGGCCAGTTGCCGCAGGTGCCAGCTGGTGGTCCCGGAGCTCTCCCCGAGCCGTTTGCCCAGCCCGGACCCGGTGGCCGGGCCGTCGGCACGGAGCAGTTCGAGCAGCCGGATCCGCAGTGGCCACTAGCGGTCAGACGGCAGCCTTCGGCTCCGCCGCGCCGCCAGACTGGTTCACCGACGAAAAGCCGAACCGACCGAACGGACCCGAACCGATGACAACCCGATTCGCCGCTCTGCCGCTGCTCGCCGCAGCCGTGTTGCTGACGGGGTGCTCGATCGCGAACCCCAACTCCAGTGAGGTGTCCCTGCAGTACGGCGGCGGCACGTTCGACTCGCGCAAGTTCGTGGAGTGCGAGACCGATCGTGACGTCAGTGACGTGGCCGACGTGCACTACTACTACCCCACCGGGCAGCGGGACTTCACCTTCGGCGACGGCGACGGGGTGGACTCCGCGGCCCTGACCTCGACCACCCAGGATTCGCAGGAGGTCAGGGTGACCGGCACGGTGAAGTTCACCCTCAACACCGACTGCTCGGAGTTCACCGACCCGACCGGGAAGAAGTGGCCGGGCGGGAAGCTGGAGATGTTCCATGAGCTGATCGCCTACAAGTACGACGCGGCCCCGACGGACGGCGGGAGCCAGATGAAGGACGGCTGGAAGGCGCTGCTGCGCAACTACGTGGGCGCCGCGCTGGACCGGGCGACCGACAACGAGGCGCTGAAGTACCCGTGGCAGAAGCTCTACACCGACGCCCCTTCGAAGGCACAATGGGAGCACGACGTCCTCGCGCAGCTTCCGGCGGTCCTGAAAGGCCTCACCCAGGGCGTGGACCTGATGACGGTGAACTCGGTGCTGCTGCAGAAGCCGGGCATCCAGCCGCAACTGGTGCAGGGCCTGACGGACAAGCAGGCGGCCGAGTTGCGCAGCCAGGCGGCGGAGGTGGACAAGCAGGCGGCGGCGAACTTCCCCGGCGGCATTCCCGGTTACCAGGCCTACCAGCAACAGCAGGCCGTCAACGAGGCGATCAAGGCCGGCAAGGTGCAGGTGCTCCCGGTACCGCAGGGTTCGCCGGTCATCGTCTCACCGATCAAATAGGACTCACGCCGTCAGCCGGGGACGACCGCGCAGTCCTGGTCGTCCCCGCAGCCGGGCAGCCGTCGCGGGCCGGGGCCGAGCTTGCCCAGCGCGTCGTGCGGGTTGGCCAGCTGGCAGCGGTCGATGGACAGGCAGCCGCAGCCGACGCACCCGGTGAAGTCGTCGCGCAGCTGCTGCAGGCGCGCGATGCGGGCGTCGAGCTCGGTGCGCCAGTGGCGCGAAAGCCGCTCCCAGTCCGTCCGGTTAGGCGTGCGGCCCCCGGGCAGTTCGTCGAGCGCCTCGCGGACCTGGGCCAGCGGGATGCCGACCCGCTGCGCGATGCGGATCAGCGCCACCCGCCGGAGCGTGTCCCGGCGATAACGCCGCTGGTTGCCCGCGGTCCGCGTGCTGGTGATCAGCTTCTGGCGCTCATAGAAATGCAGCGCAGAGACGGCCACCCCGGCGCGCCAGGACAGCTGCCCGACCGATAGTTCCTTGGTTTCCCAGTGGACCTGATCCATTGTTTCCCCCTTGATCACTTGACCTGAACAATAGTTCAGGTTCTACGTTTCGGATATGACTACTTCACCAGCCCAGTACCAGCTCGCCGTGATCGTCGGCAGCGTCCGGCCCGGCCGCTTCGCCCCCGTGATCGCCAACTGGTTCGTCGCCCACGCCAAGCAGCGCGGCGAACTCGTCCTGGACATCATCGATCTCGCCGACTCCCCCGACGAGTTCACCACCCGCGTCGGTGCCGCCGACGCGGTCGTCGTGATCACCCCCGAGTACAACCACGCCTACCCCGGCCCGCTCAAGACCGCGATCGACACCGTCGGGCGGGAATGGCACGCCAAGCCCGTCGGGTTTGTCTCCTACGGCGGGATCTCCGGTGGCCTGCGCGCGGTCGAGCAGCTGCGCCAGGTCTTCGCGGAACTGCACGCGGTCACCATCCGCGAGACGGTCAGCTTCCACAACGCGGGCGGGTGCTTCGACGCCGACGGCCGCCCGCTGGAGTCCGAAGCCGTCGAAACCGCGGCCACCGCGCTGCTCGACCAGCTCGGTTGGTGGGCGGAGGCGTTGCGGACCGCCCGCGCCGTGCGGCCCTACGGCTGGTGAGCCCGGCCGCGTAGCGCCCCGAAGCTGGTCATCCCAGCGGAAACCGGCTGCCCGGCCACCCGGCCCGCCGAGCAGTGGACGGCACTGACGGACGGATCACCCGGGTGTGGCCGGTGACCGGCACCCGGACCGTCGCCGGACATGGCAGGCTGTCCGGGTGACCGGACCCCTCGCTCTCCTCGACTCCGCGAGCCTCTACTACCGCTCGTTCTACGCGCTGCCCGACTCGATGACCGCCCCGGACGGGACCCCGGTCAACGCGGTCCGCGGGTTCACCGACACCGTGGCCCGCATCCTGACCGACCGGCGCCCGTCGCGGCTGGTGGCCTGCCTCGACGCCGACTGGCGCCCGAAGTTCCGCACCGACCTGCTGCCCAGCTACAAGGCGCACCGGCTCTCACCGGAGAACCCCGAAGGCGGCAACGTCGAAGAGGTGCCCGACATCCTGACCCCGCAGGTGCCGATCATCCTCGACGTGCTCGAGGCGTTCGGGCTGGCGACCGCGGAGGCCGCGGGGTACGAGGCCGACGACGTCATCGGCGCGCTGGCGACCCGCGAGCAGGACGCGCCGGTCGAGGTGATCACCGGCGACCGGGACCTGTTCCAGCTCGTGCGCGCCGAGCCGACGCTGACGTCGGTGATCTACGTGGGCAAGGGCTGGGCGAAGGCCGAGGTGCTCGGCCAGGCCGAGATCGCCGAGAAGTACGGGATCCCGGTGGACATCGCCGGGCCCGGCTACGCCGACATGTCCGTGATGCGCGGCGATCCGTCCGACGGGCTGCCGGGCGTCACCGGGATCGGTGAGAAGACGGCGGCGAAGCTCATCACGCAGTTCGGTTCACTCGACGCGCTGCTCGCGGCCGCTTCCGCGGGCGACGCGAGTGTCCCGCTCAAGACCCGGCTGCGCCTCGCCGAGGCGGCCGACTACCTCGCCGTCGCGCCGACGGTGGTCCGCGTCGCCATCGACGCGCCGGTCGTGCAGTCCCGTTCGGACCAGGTCCCGAGCGTGCCCGCCGACCCGGACCGCATCGCCGAGCTGGCGGAGCGGTGGAACCTCGGCCGTTCCGTCGAACGGCTGCTGGCCGCGCTGCCCGGAGCCACCGGGTAGCGCGGATCAGCCGAGGAGTTCGTGGCCGAGGGCGGTTCCGGGCAGCGCGGTGGGCCACTCACCTCGGCGTCGTCGGTACCTGGTTCGAGCACAGCCTCGACCAGTCCGGCAGGCCGGGCTACAGCCACGGTCGGTGGATCCGCTCAGAACGCGTCTGAGAACGGACGCAGCAGCCGCCGCTCGAAGCCTCGAGCACCTGTCCTTCGAAGCCGCTTACCCTCCACAAAGGACGGTAAGTCTACCCATTCGCCCGTTTCGTACCGCCATGACTGTTTCATGTGTGCCCCTGAAGGCCACCATGACAGCGTTAAACGCCGTGAAGGCTCCCATCAGGGCACACGGCAAACCTGGGGTCGCGACTGAAGGGGACTTACCCTCGACTCAACCTTGCAAAAGTCCCCTTCACCAGAACAGACCGCGTGAAAGTCCCCGTCAGTCACGCGGCCCCAGGCGCCAAACTGGACGACATGACATCAGTTTCCGGACGTCTTCTCAGAAATAGGTGCCGTTCCAGGGCCGGGCCGAGGTCCGGAACAGCTCGTCGGCACGGCCGAGCGCGTCCTGGTCGAGCACCTCGATCCGGCCCGCCCGGTCCAGTGTGCTCGCCCGCCATTCACCCAGGTACAGCATCGCGAGCGCCTCGACGTCCAGGCGGAGTCCGGCGGGCTCCCCGGTACGGCACGCGCCGTCCGGGCCGACGACATACCGCCCGTTGTTGCCGGGCAACTGACGATCGACGACGTCGAGCATCACCGGTGCGGCCGGGGTGTACGAGCGGGCTTCGAGCGCGGCGGCGACGTCGACCAAGCGCAGGACAGGTGGTCCTGGACCGCCGTCGTGCGGCAGGCCCGAGGGTCGGTCAAGCAGCGTGTCCACGTGCTCGTCCATCGGCCGGTCGCGGGCCAGCACCGCGGAGACCAGGTCGACCGACAGCAGGAACCGCCACAACCCGTCGACGGCCAGGGGGTTCGCGGCGTGCAGGTACCGGACCTCCAGCAGCGCGCCGAGGTTCGGCGTGCGCTGGTCGAGCGCGCGGTACAGGACGTACCCGTCGTCGCCGTCCGGTCCACTGTGGACCGCGACCCGGTGGGGTTGCGGTGCGGTGACGTACTTGTCGTGCGAGGGCGACCACCAGCCAGGGGGCCGGGTGATCATGCCGGGCCGGAACAACCCGATGCGGCCGCACAGTCCGGGGATCTCCTTCACCGCCTCGTCAGCCGTCAGCAGGCGCACCTCGCCACCCGCGCGGACCCCTTCGCGGAACCGGGCGGCCGGGCGCTCGACGTGCAGGGTCTTGCCGAGCACAGCGACGCCGTAGCCGAAGCGGCCGTAGATGGTCGCCTCGCTCGCGTGCAGGCTCGCCAGCACCACACCGCGCGCGGCCAGGTCGTCGAGTTGCGCGCCCATCAGCGCGGTGAGCACGCCGCGGCGGATCCGGTCGGCGCGGACACCGACCCCGTCCACCGCGGCGGCCGTCACGCGCCGTCCGCCGGGGACGAGCATCTCGGTGACGAACGAACTCGCGACGCCGATCGGGGCGTCGCCCTCGAAGGCGCCGAACTTGCCCGCGGCGGGCCAGGACACAGCCGAGCTCGCCCAGGCCTCGTCGGAGGTCGGCGGCCGGTGCAGTGCCTGCGCGAGGACGGTCAGCATGGCCCGTTGTTCACCTTCGACCGGCGCCGATTTACCCGGGGGCACCGACCTGGTATTGGCCGTCGTCACCGGTGACGGTGATCGGGATCTGCTTCTCCTTGCCCCCGACCGACACCGTGCAGCTGAAGGCGGTGGCGTCCCGGACGGCCTGGCCCGGCGGGCAGGTGACCGCGCCGACGTCCTTGAGCTTGTAGGTGCCGGTGAGGATCTTGGCGATGTCGGCCTGCATGACGGTGGCGTCGAAGACGCGGCCCGGCCCGGTGGACGGCGGCTTGGTCGCGGCCGATCCCGAGGCCCCCGTGGGGCTCGGTGCGGTGGTCGTCGCCGTGGCGGTGACCGTCCTGACCGGTGTCTGGGGAGCCGGCATGGTGCTACACGCGGCCAGAAGCGCGACACCGGCACAGCACAGCCCCGACACCCCGATGGTGCGCCTGGTCAAGCTCGAACACCCCCGAAGCGTGATCACGAAAGTCAGAAGAAAGTACCGCACCACGCGGCGCGGCGCGTACCGAACAGCGCATCCGCCCGGTCGAGCACCCGCGGGTCCCTGGCCTCGATGCGGCCGACCGCGGCCAGCGCCGACGCGCGCCAGGCGCCCAGGTAGAGCATCGCGAGCGTGTCGACCCCGAGGCGCAGGTCCGCGGGCTCGCCGGTGCGTAGCGAGCCGTCGGCGGACACCCGGTAGCGACCGGAGTTGCGTTCCAGCAGCGGATCGACGACGTCCAGCACGATCGGCGGGCCGTCGTACTCCCCGTACTCACGCCCGTCGAGCGCGACGTCGACATCGACGAGCCGCAGCCACGTTTCGTCCATGGTGCCGGTCACCCGGCACTGGCGCGGGTCGGTGAACAGCAGCTCGACGGGCTCGTCGAGCGGGCGCACCCCGGCGGTGATCGTGTCGACGAGGTCGACCGACATCAGGTAGCGCCACAGCCCGGCGAAGGCGGCAGGCGAGGTGTGGCGGAAGTGCGTCACGTCCAGCGTGGCGGTCTCGCGGGGAGCAGGCCGCTCCACCCGGTAGACCGCGACACCGGTGACGCCCTCGGCTTCCCGGTGCACCACGGTCACCACGGGTTCCTTGGCGCGCCGCGCGTCGGCCTCGTAGGCCACCCAGCTGTACGGCGGGCGGTTCATCAGGCCCGGGCGCGCGTCCCGCGGCGGGGTGACGGCGTCGTAGAGCTCGGGCCAGCGGCCGACGGCCTCGTCGAGCTTGATGACCGTCACCTCGCCGCCGTCGGGGATCTCCGGCCGGAACCGGGCGCGACGGCGGTCGACCGAGCAGTTCTTGGCCAGCGTCGCGACGCCGTACCCGAACCGGCCGTAGATGGCCCCCTCGGACGCGCGCAGTGACGAAACGGCCATGCCGCGAGCGGTGAAGTCCTCGAACTGGGCGCGCATCAGGGCCGACAGCACGCCACGCCGGGTGCGGTCCGGCCGGACACCGACCCCGGTCACCGCAGCCATCGGCACCTTCCGGTCGCCGGGCACGGTCAGCTCGGCGTCGAAGGACCGGGCGGTGCCGATGAGCTCGCTGTCGAACGCGCCCAGCGTGCGGCCGGGCTGGAAACACCCGCGCGCCAGCGCCCATTCGCCGTCGGTCAAGTCGGCGACGTGCAGGGTGGCGCGGAAGAGGTCGGCTGCGGCCCGATTCTCCTCGGGCCGCAGCTCGCGCACGGTGTGGTCGGTCATGGGTCGATCATCGGCGACGGGACCCCGCGACGGCCACTCGGATCACTTGGTGGCTGGCGGTGCGACCTCGTAGTTGCCGCCGGTGCCCTTGACCGTGATCGGGACCTGCTGCTGTTTGCCCGCCACGGTCGCGGTGCACTCGAACTTCGCGCCGTCTTTGACCTCCTGCTCCGCGGGGCAGGTGACGCCGGTGACGCCTTCGATCTTGTAGTCGGTGGTGAGGACCTTCTGCACGTCGGTCTGCATCTGGGTGTTGTTGAACACCTCGGTCTTGAAGAATCCGGGTGCGACGAAGCCGAGGATGCACACCGCGGCGATCACCACGACCAGCCCGCCGATGCCGAGCAGCAGGCCCTTCTTCGACTTGCCCTTCGGCTCACCCTCGGCCGGGGCGCCGGGGTACTGGCTGTAGTCGTACTGACCGGGCGGGCCCGGCTGCTGCTGGCCGTACGGGACCTGCTGCGGCCCGCTGGGCGGGTACGCCCCACCCGGCTGCTGCTGGCCGTACTGCGGCTGCTGCTGCGAGGGGTCGTACGGCTGCTGGGGCTGCCCGTACTGCTGCTGGGACGGGTCGTAGGGCTGTTGCGGCGGCTGCTGGGGGTAGCCGGGCTGCTGGCCCCACTGCGGTTGCTGCGGGGCCTGCTGCGGCTGCCCCCACTGCGGCTGGTCCTGCGGCGGCTGCTGGGGCTGTTGAGGCTGCCCTGGCTGACCCCACTGGGGCTGCTGCTGCGGTCCACTCGGCGGGTAGGCACCACCCGGCTGTTGCCCATACTGCGGCTGCTGCCCCCACTGGGGCTGCTGCTGCGGGTCGTTGCCGCCATACGGCGTGCTCATCTTTCGCCTCCGCCTGATTCGCCTGCTTCAGTGACGCCTGTGCACAGTGTCGTGCGCGATCCAACCACAGGTCGGGGCCGGGCACACGCGTCCACGCTCACATCGCTCACGCGCTGCCCGCCGCGACGACGCCCCGGCGCAGCGCGCGAACGGCCTCGGCCGCCGCCGCGCCCACCGGGTCAGCCTTGCCCAGTACGTTCCGGATCTGGTCGAGCATGTCGATCACCATCCGGCACCAGCGGACGAAGTCGCCCGCCGAAAGCTCCTGCCCGTTCGCCTCGGCCGCGGTGAGCACCTTCTCCAGCGATTCCCCGCGCGCCCACCGGAACACCGGCCAGGCGAACCCCGCGTCGGGCTCCCTGGTGCGGTCGAGCCGGTGCCGCTGCTCGTCCTCGACCAGCTCGACCCACAGGCGGGTGGTCTCCTGCCAGGCCTGCGGCACCGGGCCGCCGGGCAGGCGGGGCTCGCCCGCGGTGTCGCGGCGCGCCTCGAACACCAGCGTCGACACCACCGCGGCCAGTTCGGGCGCTTCGAGGCCCTTCCACACGCCATTGCGGATGCACTCCGCGGCCAGCAGGTCGGACTCGCTGTAGAGGCGGGTGAGCCGCCTGCCGTTCTCGGTGACGCGGTCCTCCCCCTCGCCCGCCGACTCCGGGCCGAGGTAGCCCCGTTCGCCCAGCAGCCGCAGGATGCGGTCGAACGCGCGGGCCAGCGAGTGCGTGGTGGCTGCGACCTTCCGTTCCAGCTGCTCGTTCTCGGCGGCGAGGCGCTGGTGGCGCTCCACCCAGCGCAGGTTGGCCTCACGCTCGGCCAGCCCGTGGCAGGGGTGCGAGCGCAGCGCGCGGCGCAGGGCGGCGAGCTCGCCGTCCTCGTTGGCGCCGGAACGGCGTTTCTGCTTGCCGGGCAAGGAGATCCCGGCGTTGCGCAGGGTGGTGGCGATGTCGCGGCGGGTCTGCGGGGAGCGCAGCTCGATGTGCTTGGGCAGCCGGATGTTGCCCAGCGCCTCGAGGGGGGAGGGGAAGTCCGCCGCCGACAGCGGCCCGGACCACCTGTCCTCGGTGACGACCACCGGGCGGGGCTCACGGATCGGGTCGAGGCCGGGGTCGACCACCACGGCGAGCCCGGCGCGGCGGCCCTGCGGCACCGCGATGACGTCGCCCTTGCGCAGCTTCTCCAGCGAATCCGCGGTCTCGGCCCGGCGGGAGGCGACGTTCTGCCGCGACAACGCCTTCTCCCGCGCGGAGATCTTCGCGCGGAGCTCGACGTACGCCTGCATCTCGTCGAAGTCGCCGGAGATCGCGTCGGCGTAGCCCTTGAGGGCTTCTCTGTTGCGGTCGATCCGCCGGGAGGTGCCGACGACGGACCGGTCGGCCTGGAACTGCGCGAACGACTGCTCCAGCAGGCCACGGGCGGCGTCCGCGCCGACCTGGGCGACGAGGTTGACCGCCATGTTGTAGCCGGGCCGGAACGACGACCGCAGCGGGTAGGTCCGGGTGGAGGCGAGCCCGGCGACCTGCTTCGGGTCCATCCCCGGCTGCCAGGACACCACCGCGTGGCCCTCGACGTCGATGCCGCGGCGCCCGGCGCGGCCGGTGAGCTGGGTGTACTCCCCCGGCGTCAGGTCCACGTGGGCCTCGCCGTTGTACTTGACGAGCCGCTCCAGCACGACCGTGCGGGCGGGCATGTTGATGCCCAGCGCGAGGGTCTCGGTCGCGAAGACGGCCTTGACCAGGCCCTTCACGAACAGCTCCTCGACGGTCTCCTTGAACGCCGGGAGCAGGCCGGCGTGGTGCCCGGCGATGCCGCGCTCGAGCGCCTCGCGCCATTCCCAGTAGCCGAGCACGCCGAGGTCGCCCTCGGGCAGGCCGGCGGTGCGCTCGGCGACGACGCGGCGTACCGCCTCGACCTCTTCGGCGTCGTTGAGCCGCAGCCCGGCGCGGACGCACTGGGTGACGGCCGCGTCGCAGCCGGCGCGGGAGAAGATGAACACGATCGCGGGCAGCAGCGACGCCGAGTTGAGCCGCTCCACGACCTCGACCCGCGATGGCGGCCGGAAACGCGGGCCCCTGGACTGCGGGCCGCGGCGCCCGCGCGGGCCGTGCAGCCCGGCTGGCGCGAAGTTGCGGCCGACCTCTTCGGTGCGGCGCAGCAGGCTCGGGTTGATTCGCAGCTCGGCGCCGGGATCGTCCACGTCCTGCCCGGCGAACAGGTCCATCATCCGGTTGCCGACCAGCATGTGCTGCCACAGCGGGACCGGGCGGTGCTCGTCGACGACCACGGTGGTGTCACCGCGGACCTCGACCAGCCACTCGCCGAACTCCTCGGCGTTGCTCACCGTCGCGGACAGCCCGACGACCCGCACGTGCTCGGGCAGATGGAGGATGACCTCCTCCCAGACCGCGCCGCGGAACCGGTCGGCGAGGTAGTGCACCTCGTCCATCACCACGTACGCCAGCTCGTCGATGGTGGACGAGCCCGCGTAGAGCATGTTGCGGAGCACCTCGGTGGTCATCACCACGACCTGGGCGCCGCCATTGATCGACGTGTCCCCGGTGAGCAGGCCGACCGCGTCCGCGCCGTGGCGGGCGACGAGGTCGGCGTACTTCTGGTTGGACAACGCCTTGATCGGTGTCGTGTAGAAGCACTTACGCCCCTCGGCCAGCGCCAAGTGCACCGCGAACTCACCGACGACGGTCTTGCCCGCGCCGGTGGGGGCGCACACGAGCACGCCGTGACCGTCCTCCAGCGCGCGGCAGCCGCGGATCTGGAAGTCGTCGAACTCGAAGGACACCTCGGCGGCGAACCGGGTCAGCTGCGGGTACTGCGCCCGGAGCTTGGAGGCCGCGTAGGCCTCGGCAGGAGTAGGGGAAGGGCTAGTGGCCACCTCGTCAGGGTTCCACACCCCACCGACAGTTCGCACTCGGTGTGACCATGACCCGGCCCGGCCGCGACGTCGAAAGTCCCCTGAAGGCCACCAATACGGCGTTATACGCCGTCATGGTGGCCTTCAGGGGCTTGGACGACGGTGAGCGCGCCGGGTTCGCAGCGCAGGCCGGTCGGCAGGGCGCCGATGGGCTCGCCGTCGGCGTAGACGGGCCAGCCGACGCCTTCGAGGTGGACCTCCCGCGCCCGCAGTGTGCGGACCGCGGGGTGCGTGAGGTGTTTCCCGGCGCGCAGCCTGGGCAGCATGCTCAGCAGCTCACGCCGGGTGGCCTTGCCGACGACGGTGACGTCGAACAGGCCGTCGGCGGGGTCGGCGGCCGGGCAGATCGGGATTCCGCCGCCGTAGAAGGGGGTGTTGGCGACCGCGATCAGGGTGGCGTCGAGGTCGAGGGACTCGGCCTCGGTGCGGATGAGGACGGGCCGGGCGTGGAACGCCGCGAGTTCGGCGAGGATCGCGAGGTCGTAGCGGCGGGGTCCGGCGGGCCAGGGCAGCCGGTTGGCGCGTTCGTTGACGCAGGCGTCGAAGCCGGTGCACGCGACGGTGGCGAACCAGGTG
>NZ_JAYMZS010000065.1:25885-49232 GCF_035828755.1 Amycolatopsis sp. H20-H5
CTGGGACGCGCCGGTCGCCGGCGCGCAGGGCGGCGACGAGCTGGTCGAGGGCTTTGAGCGGGTCGCCGGGGAGGCCGAGTGCCCTGGCCAGGTCGTTGCCGGTGCCCGACGGGACGAGCCCGAGCGCGACGTCGGTGCCCGCGCAGAATTGCACGCCCTGGTGGGCGGCGCCGTCGCCACCGAGGACGACGAGGACGTCCAGCCCGGCGGCGTGGGAGTCGCGCATCAGGGCCTGGGATTCGGCGACCGTGGTGGCGACGAGCAGGTCGAGCCGATCGACGGCCGTGCGGAGACGTTCGGCCACGGTGCCCGCGATCTTCGCGGCGGCACCGTGGCCGGAAGCGGGGTGCACGGCCAGCGCCGCGTGCAGGCCCACGCGTCGCTACGTGATGTCGTCGGTGTTCGGCTTGCCCGCGGGCTCGTCGACCTTGCTCGGGGTGTAGTCGAACGGCGCGGCCTCGTCGTCGTCCAGCTTGTCCCAGCCCTCTTCCTTCCGGGCCTTGTCGAGCTTGCGGTCGTGGAAGCGGGCGAGCTGGATGGAGATCTCGAACAGGACTGTCAGCGCGGCGGCCAGCCCGATCATGGAGAACGGGTCGGAGCCGGGGGTGGCGAACGCGGCGAAGATGAACAGCGCGAACACGATGCCGCGGCGCCACCTCCTCAGCTGCTGGTACTTGACCACCCCGACGCGGTTGAGCATCACGACCAGCAGTGGCAGCTCGAAGCTGACACCGAAGATGAGCAGCAGCGACAGGATGAACGAGATGTACTTGTCGGCGGTCAGCGCGGTGACGAACTGCTCCTGGCCGAAGCTGGTGAGCAGGTCCAGCGCGTGCGGCACGAGGATGTAGGCGAGCACCGCACCCGAGGCGAACAGCACCGAGGCGAAGCCGACGAAGGTGAGCGCGTACTTGCGTTCCTTCGAGTACAGGCCGGGCGCGATGAACGCCCAGAACTGGTACAGCCACGCCGGGGAGAGCAGCACGGCACCAGCCGCGACGCCGACCTTCAACCGGATCATGAACGCTTCGAACGGGACGGTCTGCAGCAGTTTGCAACCCGCGGCGCCGTCGAGCCTGCGCTCCGGGGGGATGGCGCAGTACGGGGCGTTCATGATCTCACCGAGCGAGTGGATCGGTCCGAGCCTGGTGTTGAACCAGATGAATCCGAAGATGCCGCCGAGCACGATCGCGAGCAGCGCGTAGGCGAGCCGGCGGCGGAACTCGTAGATGTGCTCGATGAGCGTCATCGTGCCGTCGGGGTTGCGCCGGCGGCTGCGCTTGCTCCGCTTGCCGCGTCGCTCGGGCTGTTCGGAGGCGGGGTCCGCCACTGGACGATCCGTTCTCGTCAGAGTTCACCGGGCACACTCGATCGCGCCCCGGGAACCGTAGTAATCGGGCCTGGCCTACCTGTTTTTAGCTGGCGTTCTTCTGGGCCTGCTCGACCGGGGCCGCTGCCTGCTGCTTCTTCAGCTCGTCGAGCTGGCGCTGGAGGTCGGCGACCTGCTGGTCGGAGTTCACCGGCGCGGTGGCCGGCGGAACCGTCGCCTGCGGCAGGTGCCGGGTCTCGGCGGGCTCGGAGTCCTCGTGCGAGGCCTTGTTGTCGCCGGTGAGGTCCTTGGTCTCGGCCTTGAAGATCTTCATCGACTTGCCGATGGACCTGGCCGCGTCGGGAAGCCTCTTGGCCCCGAACAACAGAACCACGACGAGCACCAGGACGATGATGTGCCACGGCTGCAGCGCGTTCATGGTGGGTGGCCTCCTTCTTTGTGTCTCGTGTGCGATGTTACCGGTTTTCGGGTGCCCGGCGTCGTTGTGCGATCGCCACGCGCAACGCGGCCGAGCGAGCACGGATCATCCCGGCCCCGTCGTGGGTGTTCGTAGCCACCATGCTCATGGTCTGGTGGAAACCGCGCAAGACTCGGCGGGTCCGGAGCAGGAGCAGCGCGAGCACGAGAAGCCCGGCCACAGCGAGCGCGATGCTCGGAACGTACGACACGGCGACACCCTACTGCGCTGAGGTTGACGGAAGGTGACGAGCCCTGGCCAGAGCGTCAGAGGCTCTTCGCCGCACTGCCTCCGCGAGCGTCTCCGGGCTCTCCACCAGGGCTTCTCCGCCGAGTCCGAGAACCAGGCGGACCATCCAGGACTCGTCGCCGTAGCGCATCCGGATCCGCAGCCTGCCGCCTTCGAGCTCGGCCAGCTCCTCGCAGGGGTAGTACTCGGCTACCCAGCGTGCGTCCGGTTCGAGCACCAGATCCGCCTCCCGCTGATCGGGACTCGGGGAGTACACGCCGTCGGACAGATCGGTCGGCCGGGCGTGCGCCGGGGGCAGCGCGGGCTCGTCGAGCACGGTCAGCTCGTCGATCCGGTCCAGCCGGAAGAGCCGGACGCCCTCGGCGCGGCGGCACCACGCCTCGAGGTATCCGATGGCCTGCACGATGAGCAGCCGCATCGGATCGACGGTCCGTTCGGTGATCTGGTCCTTCGAAGCGGTGTAGTAGCGGATCCGCAGCGCCTTGCGGGCCTGCAGGGCACCGCGGACGGTCTCGCGGGTCTTCGCCGTCCGCTTGCCCTCGCGGACACCGCCGCCGACGACCACGCCGGAGGGCTGGGCCTGCCCGGCGGCGACCTCGATCTTCGCGATGGAGCGGCGCACGGCGTCGGCGTCGAGCACGCCCGGGGTCTCGGCCAAGGCGCGCAGCGCGACCAGCAACGCCGTCGCCTCGCCGCCGGTGAGGCGCAGCGGGCGGCTCATCCCGGCGTCGTGGGTGACGACGATCGTGTCACCCTCGAAGGACAGGTCGATCAGGTCGCCGGGCCCGTAGCCAGGCAGCCCGCACATCCACAGCAGCTCGAGGTCCTTGCGCAGCTGCTTGGGCGTGACGTCGAAGTCCTGGGCGGCCTCGTCGATCCGGATCCCGGGGCGGGCCAGCAGGTACGGCACGAGGGCGAGCAGCCGCGGCATCCGGTCGGTGGACCCGCTCACCACTGACTCCCCTGGTGTGCGTCGCGGGTCTGCTGCGCGACGATGGCCTCGAGCCTGTCCCCCACGGCCTTGGCGAGGACGTCGGGTTCGAGCACGAGGACGTCGGGGCCGTGCGCGGCGACCCAGTCGGCGGCGGATTCGGGGAAGTACAGCGCGATCTCGACGACGTCGCCCTCCTCGCCATCGGCATGGGAGCGGCCGACGACCGTGCCGCGACGGCGGACCCCGGCGGCGCGTCCGTCGGCCACCCAGATCCGGGCGGTGGCGACGGGCGCCTGCTCCGCCTCGCCGGTGACGGACACGAGCTGCAGCAGATTGATCCCGTCCGGACGGCGCACCTCGCCGGCGCGGCCGACCGGTTTGACCTGGCCGGTGAGCCTCGAGAGCCGGAAGCAGCGGGTGGCGCCGCGGTCGCGGTCGTGCCCGACGACGTACCAGCGGGCGCGCCACGACACGACGCCCCAGGGTTCGAGCGTGCGCATCATCCGCTCGGGCGATCCGCTGCGGCGATATTCGAAGCGGACGGCCTGGCCGTTCTGGACCGCGGCGAGCAGCGGGCCGAAAGCGGGCTCAGCGCGGACCCGCGGCTCGACCACGGTTGGCGCCTGATCGTCGACCTCGACGCCCGCCGCGCGCAGCTTGACCAGCGCACCCTGCGCCTGGCCGGTGAGTTCCGGGGAGTCCCACAGCCGGACGGCGAGCCCGACAGCGGCGGCCTCGTCGGGAGCGAGGTCGATCTCGCCGAGCTCGTAGTCGCGCCGGGCGATGCGGTAGCCCTCGATGGCGTCGAAAGCGGAGTTGCGGCCGGTCTCCAGCGGGATGCCGAGTTCGCGCAGTTCGGTCTTGTCGCGCTCGAACATCCGGTAGTACGCCTCGTCGCTGGCCGCGTCGGCGTACCCGGGCACGATCCCGCGGATCCGCTCGGCGGTGAGGTACTGCCGGGTGGACAGCAGGGCCAGGACCAGGTTGACCAGTCGTTCGGCGCGTGCGGTGGACACCCGGTAACCCTAGCCCGCCGCGTTCGCCTCGATCGTGAGGTCCGCCGACCGCGCGTCGTAACGGCCTCTGGCACTGTCGACGGCCTCGAAATTGTGTTCCGCCCAGGCCTTGAAACCGTCAAGAAGGCCCCCGAGTCCGGTACCGAGAGTAGTCAGCTCGTAGTCCACGCGCGCCGGGACCGACGGGGTGACCGTGCGAGTGACGAGCCCGTCGCGTTCGAGCACGCGCAGTGTCTGGGTGAGCATCTTCTGGCTCACCCCGGCGACCTGCCGCGAGAGGTCGCTGTAGCGCAGCGGTCCGTCACCGAGCGCGACGACGATCAAGCTGACCCATTTACCCGCGATCTCGTCGAGCAGCTTCCTGGTCGGGCAGGACGCCAGATAGGCGTCGTAACAGGCCGTGCCGCCCTGGGGCCGCTGCTCCGCCATGGTCGAACCTCCGAGCGCCGCACTGGACTTCCCGAGAGAGAGTAACTCCCTCTCGGTTCGTGCCACGGCGACCCAGGCACCTGATCCTCACCGGCTGGGTAGCCTGGCCGCCATCCAGCACGGGCTGGTCCGCACCGACATGATCAGCGAGGAACAGCGCGCGAAACCCCACCTCGTGCCGGACGCCGCCGCCAGGGCCGTGCCCTACGCCCTCGAACAGCCACCCTCGGTGGACGGTCAACGAGATCCGGCCAAGAGCTCTGAACGCGGTCACCGAACCAAGCGGGCGACACGGCCCTTCACGCCGCTGGCCCAGCAATCGCCGTGGGCGGAGCAGCTGACAGAGTCGAAACTCCCGGCGTCGAACTTCGTCCAGTGCCGCCCGCCGTCGGCGCTGAGGTCACTGCCGCCGGGACCGACGGCGATCAGCGAGTCACCGCGCCACGCGAGCCCCGACCGGCATCCCACCGGCGCCTGCGCCGGGGTCCGCCAGCTGCGGCCCCGGTCGGCACTCAAGGCGAGCGCGACACCCGGCGCGTCGGGCACCGCGTAGTCACCACCGATCGCGGCGCCGTGCCACGGATCGCGGAAGGCGACCGAGAACACCCCCGCCGACTGACTGCTGGGCAACGGCGTCTCGGCGGCCTGCCAATGGCGGCCACCGTCGCCGGAGTGCAGCACCCGGGCCTTCGCTCCCCCGCCGGTGGCGATCCACGCGTCCCGCGGTCCCGCAGTGGTGATGCACTGCCCGCTCGCGGCGAACCCGGCCTCGCCCGGCAACGCGGGCGGCATCCCCTCGGACGGCACCAGCTGCCAGCTGCGGCCACCGTCTTCGGTGGCCATCAACCGGAACTTGCCGTCGACCGGGTCACTCATCGCCAGCCCGCGCCGGTGGTCGAAGAACGCGAGGCAGTCGTAGAACGCGTTCGGGTCGGCGTTGCGGAACGCGAGCTGCCAGTGCTTGCCACCGTCGTCGGTGCGGTAGACGCGCGAGGTGTCGCCGGGCCCGATCGACAGCGTCACCGCGTGGTCGGCGTCGAACGCCTCGATGTCACGGAACTCGAGCGTCGCGGTGTCGGGCGGCCCCACCTGCTGCCAGCTCCGGCCCCGGTCGGTGGTCCGCAGGACCGTGCCCTTGGTGCCACTGACCCACGCGACCCGCCCATCGACGGCGTCCAGCCCGCGGAACTGCGCGTCCGTGCCGGTCACGGACAGGTTCCACGAAGGCTCGGGGCACGGCGCCCCCGACGCGACCCCCGTCACCCCGAGCGGGACGACCGCACCCACCAGGACCAGCACTGCTCGCGCGATTCGCATCGGCCGATCATGCCCCACCCGGCGCCCGCGTGCGGCACCCGAACGTCGGTACTTCCCCAGGTGTCATGAAAGGGTCATTGCGGGCAAAAACTGCCCACAATGACCCTTTCATGACACGGACGAACCGGCTACAACGAGCTGATCAGGCGTTCCACCCGCTCGTCGACCGAACGGAACGGGTCCTTGCACAGCACGGTCCGCTGCGCCTGGTCGTTCAGCTTCAGGTGCACCCAGTCGACGGTGAAGTCACGCCCCGCCGCCTGCGCCGCGGCGATGAAGTCACCCCGCAGCTTCGCCCGGGTGGTCTGCGGCGGGGTGTCCTTCGCGACCTCGATCTCGCCGTCGTCGGTCACCCGCTTCACCAGGCCCTTGCGCTGCAGCAGGTCGAAGATGCCCCGGCCACGCCGGATATCGTGATAAGCGAGGTCCAGCTGCGCGATCCGCGGGTTCGACAGGTCCATGTCGTGCTTGGCCCGGTACCGCTCCACCAGCCGGTGCTTGATCGCCCAGTCGATCTCGGTGTCGATCTTGCTGAAGTCCTGCTGCTCGACCGCGTCCAGCGCCCGGCCCCACAACTCCAGCACCCGCTCCGACTGCGGCCCCGAACCGTTCTCCTGCACATGCTGGGTGGCCCGCGCGAGGTACTCACGCTGGATGTCCAGCGCCGACGCCTCACGCCCACCGGCCAAGCGCACCTGCCGGCGGCCGGTCAGGTCGTGACTGATCTCCCTGATCGCCCGGATCGGGTTGTCCAGGGTGAAGTCGCGGAACTGCACACCGGCCTCGATCATCTCGAGCACCAGGTTCGCCGAGCCCACCTTCAGCAGCGTCGTCGGCTCGGCCATGTTCGAGTCGCCCACGATCACGTGCAGCCTGCGGTAGCGCTCCGCGTCCGCGTGCGGCTCGTCACGGGTGTTGATGATCGGCCGCGAGCGAGTGGTCGCGCTCGACACACCCTCCCAGATGTGCTCCGCCCGCTGCGAAAGGCAATACACCGCACCACGCGGCGTCTGCAGCACCTTGCCCGCACCGCAGATCAGCTGCCTGGTCACCAGGAACGGCAGCAGCACGTCCGCGATCCGGGAGAACTCCCCCGCGCGCGTCACCAGGTAATTCTCGTGACAGCCGTAGGAGTTGCCCGCCGAGTCGGTGTTGTTCTTGAACAGGAAGATGTCCCCGCCGATACCCTCGTCCGCGAGCCGCCGCTCGGCGTCCACGAGCAGGTCCTCCAGGATCCGCTCACCCGCCTTGTCGTGCGTGACCAGCTGCACCAGGTCGTCGCATTCCGCCGTGGCGTACTCGGGATGCGAGCCCACGTCGAGGTAGAGCCGCGAGCCGTTGGACAGGAACACGTTCGACGACCGGCCCCAGGACACGACCCGCCGAAACAGGTAGCGGGCCACTTCGTCAGGTGAAAGCCTGCGCTGCCCGTGAAAGGTGCACGTGACCCCGAACTCGGTCTCGATGCCAAAGATCCGCCGCTGCATTCCATCAGAGTAGGCGCTGGACCCCCCTAAACGGTGCGCCGTTCGGGCGTCGACACGCGGTCGGCTACGTTGCTCCTCGTGAAAAGTGCGCGAATCCGGCACCGGCCCGGCCGCGCCGGACGCCGTCGCACCGGAAGCAGGAAACGTGGTC
Organism: Amycolatopsis sp. H20-H5; assembly: GCF_035828755.1. Classification (NCBI taxonomy): domain Bacteria; kingdom Bacillati; phylum Actinomycetota; class Actinomycetes; order Pseudonocardiales; family Pseudonocardiaceae; genus Amycolatopsis; species Amycolatopsis sp. H20-H5. The sequence goes on from NZ_JAYMZS010000065.1 coordinate 33,256, forward strand.
AACCAGCTCAAACGCCCCTTTCGCCGAGTCGGGACCACCGACCGTAAGCTGATGCTCCGCAGCGCCGCACTCCCCCGGACCAGTGCCGACGACGTCCTCACCGCACTGTCGAAATCCGCGAACAAAGCACGACTCTGGTGGATCGTCGCCGCCGTACTGGCCACCAGGAAGGGCCCGGCACGCCGCGGGGCGCTGCGCGGGGTCGCCGCGATCGCCGGCGCCAGCGCCGCCGCGAACCTGCTCGGCAAACCCCTGTTCCCCCGCCGCCGCCCCGCCGCCGACGAAGTCCCCGAGCACCGGCGCCTCACGAAACGGCCCACCTCCTCGTCCTTCCCCTCCGGACACTCGGCCTCGGCCGCCGCGTTCGCCACCGCCGTCGCGATGGAATCACCCACCGCCGGACTCGTCATCGCCCCGCTGGCCGCGGCCGTGGCCTACTCCCGGGTGCATACCGGCGTCCACTGGCCCAGCGACGTCGGCGCGGGTGTCGCCATCGGCGTCGGCGTCGCGGCACTCACCCGGCACTGGTGGCCGCTGCACCCCGACGTCCCCGCCCGCACCGCCCACCAGGCCGACGCCCCCGAGATGGTCGACGGCGAGGACATGCTCGCGCTGGTCAACCCCCACTCCGGCGTCGACGGCCACGACCCGACCGACGACGTCCGCCACGCCTGGCCCAAGGCCACCATCCTGTATCCGGACCCCAAAAAGGACCTGCGCACCCAGCTCGTCGAGGAGATCCACGCCCGCAACGGCTCCGTACGCGCACTGGCCGTCGCCGGTGGGGACGGCACCGTCGCCGCGGTCGCCGCCGTCGCCGCCGACCAGGACCTCCCGCTGGCCCTCATCCCCGCCGGCACCCTCAACCACTTCGCCCGCGACGTCGGCGTGCGCTCGATGCCCGACGCCGACGCCGCCACCGAAACGGGCACCGCCGTCGGCATCGACCTCGGCGAGGTCGAGATCGACGGCAACGGCGAACCCGAACAACGCTGGTTCGTCAACACCGCCAGCCTCGGCGGCTACCCCGAGATGGTCCGCATCCGCGAAAAGCTGCAGCAACGCCACCCGAAATGGCCCGCCGCCGCCATCGCGCTCGTCCGCACCCTCCGCAGCGCCAAACCACTCCAGGTCATCCTCAACGGACACCACACCCAGGTGTGGCTGCTGTTCGTCGGCAACGGCACCTACTCACCGAAAGGCTTCGCGCCGTCCCGGCGCCCCGCGCTCGACACCGGCCTGCTCGACGTGCGCTACCTGCGCGCCGACCTGCCCTACTCCCGCGCCCGGTTCGTACTCGCGATGCTGACCAACAGCCTCAACGCCAGCCACGTCTACCAGCAGCACGACCTCCCCGAACTGCACGTCGAACTGCTCGACGGCAACCGCCGAGTCGCCACCGACGGCGAGGTCGGCCCACTCGGCAACGAGTTCCGCTTCCGGTCCCGGCCCAGCGCGCTCACCATCTACCGCACCGGACTTTAACCACCCTTTACCCTGTCTCAACGAATACACAGGAGCCCTTGATTACCGTGATCTTCGGGGTGTAGGCGAACCTCGCCCACACCTCGCGCGTCTGATCACCAGAGCATCAATCAATCGGGGCGGGGTCTTCATGCGGGTCAAAAGCTGCGGCAGTGCCCGCTGCCGGAAAACAACCACCAACCGGTGGCGGCGATGAACGCCCGCTTCACCGGCGACCCGGTCCTGCCACCCGACGTCACCGCCCGCGCCCGCGACCTCGGCCCACTCGAATCACCACTCATCTGGCTCACCCTCGCCGGCTGGGCCGTCATCGTGCTCGCCGTCGTCATCTGCCTCTGGCGACGCCCCCGCATCCGCCGCTGGGGCACCACCGGCGTCGCCGTACTCGTCCTGCTCGCCGTGGTCACCGCCGTCAACAGCTACGTCGGCTACGTCCGCACCCCCGACGACCTAGGCCGCCTCCTCGGCAAAGGCTCCGGAGCCTTCGACGCCGCAGGCATGCTCCTCGACGACGGCAAGAACGACGCCAGCGACGCCGACTCCCCCGATTCCGCCACCCAAGCCGGCAGCGAACACCACCAACAACAACAACAAGCCACCACCGACACCGGAACCCGCACCGAGATCGCCCACATCCCCGACCCCGCACACGGGATCCCCTCCGGCGACAGCTACGTCCTGCTCCCACCCGGCTACAGCGACCCCGCCAGCGCCCACCGCCGCTACCCCGTCGTCTACCTCATCCACGGCTACCCCTTCGGCGGCCCCCGCGACTGGCTGACCTCCGGCGACGCCCCCGGCACCCTCCAGTCCCTCGAAGCGGCCAACGCCATCTCACCGATGATCGTGGTCAGCGTCGACATGACCGCGGGCAACCCCAGCAAGGACTGGGAATGCCTCAACGTCCCCGGCGGCCCCCAGCTCGAGACCTACCTCGCCGGCACCGTCATCCCTACCATCGACCACCGCTTCCGCACCGTCGCCGACCGCTCCGGCCGCGCACTCGGCGGCATGTCCGGCGGCGGCTTCGGCGCCCTCAACATCGGCCTGCGCCACGTCGACGAGTTCGCCACCCTCGTCATCGCCCTGCCCTACGACGACCTCAACGACTCCATCGGCGTCCTGCGCGGCGACCAGACCGCGATCAGCGCCAACACCCCCCGCCGCTACCTGCCGACCATGAAGTTCAGCGCGCCCATCTCCGTGATGCTCGCCGTCGGCACCGGCGCCCCCACCGACGTCACCACCGCCCACCGCATCGCCGACTCCCTCCACAAACGCGGCCAGGAAGCAGTGGTCCACGCCGAACACGGCTTCAACCACACCTGGCACACCGCCAGGGCGACCCTGCCCTACCTACTGGCCTTCGCCGACCAGAACTTCCACCAGCCCGGCTCACAAGTCCCCACCTCGTAGCCCACCAGCACGCAACTGCCCCTGAAGGCCACCTTCACGGCGTCTTACGCTGTGAAGGTGGCCTTCAGGGACCTTCCACCAAGAACGGGCCCCACAGGAAAGTGGCCCTGCCGGACAACGCCCGGCTGGGCCACTTCACCAACAAAAGTCGAACTACTCCTTCGCGGAGTCGCCCTCGGCCTTCTTCTCACCCTCAGCCTTCTTCTCGCCCTCGGCGGACTCAGGCTCCTCAGCGACCGGCGCACTCGGCAGCAACGCGTCCAGCGCCACGCCCGTGACCCGCCGGAACGATCGCCCCGGCCGATCACGATCCAGCACCGCCACCTCAAGCTTCACCGGATCAACGGCCTCACCACCACCATTGGCCGGCGCTGGCGTCGGCGTGTTCGCCCGCAACGCCGTCACGGCCACCCCCACCGCCGTCGCCAAATCCATGGCCGGCTCGTAGCTCTCCTTCAGCTTCGTCGACAACGTGTCGGCCTGACCACCCATCACCACGAACCGCGGCTCGTCACCGATCGACCCGTCATAGGTCAACCGGTACAACTGGTCATCCTCCGCGCGCGCCCCGACCTCCGCCACGCAAATCTCCACCTCGAACGGCTTCAACTGCTCGGTGAAGATGCTGCCCAACGTCGCCGCGTACGCGTTCGCCAACGCCCTCGCGCTGACGTCACGCCTGTCGTACTGATAGCCCTTCAGATCGGCATGCCGGATCCCGGCCACCCGCAGGTTCTCGAACTCGCTGTACCGACCCACCGCCGCGAACCCGATGCGGTCATAGATCTCCGACACCTTGTGCAACGTCGACGACGGGTTCTCCGCGACGAACAACACTCCGTCGATGTACTTGAGCACAACCACACTGCGGCCGCGCGCGATGCCCTTACGCGCGAGCTCGGACCGCTCCCGCATGAGCTGCTCGGGAGAGGCGTACAACGGCATCGTCACGGTGTTGACTCCAACTCACTCGGGAACAGGGAAAACAACAGCTCAGTCGCGGGCACGCCGGCGCTCGGTACGATCCGCCACCACCGCTTCGGCCACCGCCGCCAGCTGCTCGGCTGGCAACGCCACCGCACCGTGCTCAGCGGTGATCGTCACCACGTTCGGATAGATCCGGCGCACCGTGTCCGGCCCACCGGTCGCCGTGTCATCGTCCGCGGCGTCGTACAACGCCTCGACCGCCACCCTGACCGCGCCTTCGACATCGGCATCCGGGTCGTGCAGCTTCTTCAACGACGACTTCGCGAACAGCGAACCCGAACCGATGGAGCTGTAACCACCGTTCTCCTCGTACCGCCCACCCGTGGCGTCATAGGAGACGATCCGCCCCGCGTGCTTCGCGTCCTCGGCGTCGAGGTCGTACCCGACGAACAACGGCACCACCGCGAGCCCGGCCATCGCCATCTCGAGATTCGCCTTGACCATGGCGGCCAGCTTGTTCGTCTTACCATCGAGCGACAGCGAGACACCCTCAAGCTTTTCGTAGTGCGCCAGCTCCACCGCGTACAACCGCACCATCTCGATGGCCAGCCCCGCCGAACCGGCGATGCCGACCGCCGAATACTCGTCGGTGACGTGCACCTTCGTCATGTCGCGAGACGCGATCAGGTTCCCCGACGTCGCCCGCCGGTCACCCGCGATCAGCACCCCACCGGCGAACGTCAGCCCGACGATCGTCGTGCCGTGCGGAACGTCCAAACCCGCCGGACCCGGCGACAGCCGCCGCTCCGGGAGCAGCTCCGGCGCCTGCGACCGCAGGAAGTCGGAGAACGACGAGGTCGCCGACGAGAAGTACGCGGCGGGCAATGCGGGACCCGAAGTGTGTTCCATACGTGCTTCTGCTTCCCATCTGCTAGTCGTACGGGGCCGAGCGACGGCTACTGGCCGCCCTTCTGCACGTATGCCCGGACGAAGTCCTCAGCGTTCTCTTCCAGCACGTCGTCGATCTCGTCGAGGATCGTGTCCACGTCCTCGCCGAGCTTCTCGCGCCGCTCCTGGCCTGCCGCGCCGTCGCTCTCGAACTCCTCGTCCGAGTCGCCGCCGCCGTGCTTTTCGATCTTTTCCTGAGCCATCTCGCCTCCCGGTGTGGCTGATGTTTCCTAGCCTACCCAGCGGTCCCGACATTCGGTGGCACTCCGGCTACCGAGTCGGACACGCCTTACCGGCCGCGGACTAGTCCGAACCGGTGAGCGCCTCCACCAGCTCCTCAGCCGTGGCCGAATCGTCCAGCAGCTTCCCGACGTGCGCCTTCGTGCCCCGCAACGGCTCCAGCGTCGGAATCCGCACCAGCGACTCCCGGCCCACATCGAAGATCACCGAATCCCACGAAGCCGCCGCGATCGAAGTCGCGTACTTCTCCAGCGCCCGGCCCCGGAAGTACGCACGAGTGTCCGAAGGCGGCGTCCGCACCGCGGCCCGCACCTCCTCCTCGGTCACCAGCCGCTTCATCGAACCCCGCGTCACCAGCCGGTTGTACAGGCCCTTGGCCAGCCGCACATCCGAATACTGCAGGTCCACCAGCCGCAACCGCGGCGCACCCCAGGCCAGCTGATCCCGCGCGCGATAGCCCTCCAGCAACCGCAGCTTCGCCGGCCAGTCCAGCCGGTCCGCGCACTCCTGCGGATCCCGCGCCAGCGCGTCCAGGATCTCGCCCCAGACCCGCAGGACCTCCTTCGACGCCTCGTCCGCGCCGGTGCGCTCCAGATTCGACGACGCGATCTCGTGATACGCGAACTGCAGGTCCAGCCCGGTGTACTTCTTCCCGCTGGTCAGCGAGACCTTCGCCTTCAACGTCGGGTCGTGGCTGATCTGGTGCACCGCACGCACCGGCTCGTCCAGCTTCAGGTCGTCGAACCGGATCCCCGACTCGATCAGGTCCAGCACCAGCGCCGTCGTCCCGACCTTCAAATAGGTCGAGTACTCCGCCAGGTTCGCGTCCCCGATGATCACGTGCAGCCGCCGGTACTTGTCCGCGTCCGCGTGCGGCTCGTCGCGCGTGTTGATGATCCCGCGCTTCAGCGTCGTCTCCAGGCCGACCTCGACCTCGATGTAGTCCGCCCGCTGCGAAAGCTGGAACCCCGCCTCCTCGCTCTGCTGCCCGATGCCCACCCGGCCCGAGCCGGTGAACACCTGACGCGACGCGAAGAACGGCATCAACCCGCCGATCACCGCGGTGAACGGCGTCGACCGCGCCATCAGGTAGTTCTCATGCGTGCCGTAGCTCGCACCCTTGCCGTCCACATTGTTCTTGTAGAGCTGCAACGGCGGCTGCCCCGGCACCGAGGCGGCCTTCATCGCCGCCTCTTCCATGATCCGCTCGCCCGCCTTGTCCCAGATCACCGCGTCCCGGGCGTTGGTCACCTCGGGCGCCGAGTACTCCGGGTGCGCGTGGTCCACGTACAACCGCGCGCCATTGGTCAGGATGACGTTCGCCGCACCGAGATCCTCGACGTCCGGATCGTGCCCAGGGCTGCTCGGACCGGTCAGGTCGAACCCGCGCGCGTCCCGCAACGGGGACTCCACCTCGTAGTCCCACCGGGCCCGCCGAGCCCGCGGGATGTCCGCCGCCGCCGCGTAGGCCAGCACCACTTGTGTCGAGGTCAGCACCGGGTTCGCTGTCGCGTCACCCGGCACGGAGATGCCGTACTCGACCTCGGTTCCCATGATCCGCCGCATGCGCACCACCCTACGGGTTCAGCCCGTGCGACGATGCCCCCATGCCAGGCAGTGACGAACTCGTTGCGCTCTATGACCGCGACGGCGCCGTCGTCGGCGAAGCCACCAGAGCCACCGTCCGCGCGGACGGGCTCTGGCACGCCGCCGGCGTGGTGCTGGTCCGATCGGGCGACGGCCAATCGGTCTACGTGCACCTCCGCACCGCGGACAAGGACGTCTTCCCCTCGACCTGGGACTGCTGGGCGGGCGGAGTCGTGGCCGCGGGCGAAACCCCGGCCGACTGCGCCCGGCGCGAACTCGGCGAGGAACTGGGCGTCCACGGAGTGGAACCCGTCTCCGTATTCACCCGCGTGTACGAAAAGGACTCGATCCGCTGCCACAACTTCGCGTTCGAGGTGCGCTGGGACGGCCCGCTCGTCCACCAGCCCGAAGAAGTCGCCGACGGCCGCTGGATGTCCCTTGAGGACCTGCGCGCCTGGGCGGAGGACCCGGAAAGCCCCTTCGTGCCCGACGGCAGGGAAGCCATCCTCGACTGGTTCGAGAACCACGCCTGAGCGACTAGGAAGCCTTGAGAGCGCTCAACTTCGCCACGATCACGGGCAACAGCCGCTTCGCCGCGTCAGTGGCCCGCGCCTCGCTGGACGCACTGACGCTCAGCGCGGAAACCACGTTCCCCTTGGCCAGCAGCACAGTGCACTTCGCCCCCTCGCACCAAGCGCGTTGCGCGTCGACGCCGTCCTGCGGCGGCAGCGTCAACCGCTTGCCCGCGCAGTCGGCGGCCGCGACCACCTCGGCGCCCGGCCGATCCGGATACACGCTCACCTGGTGGTCGAGCGAGGAACCGCTCGGATACGCCCAGCGGCCCGCCGAACCGCTGTCCCCGGTCAGCCCGGTCAGGCAACCGGAAACCTCGCCACCGGTCGGACGCACGCCTTCTTCCGCGAGGTCGGCCTCGGTCAGCAGCGCCGCGCGCGCGTCCGGGACAGGCGCGCTGGGCGTACTCGGGGCAGGTGACGAAGGCTGCGGGCTCGGTTCGACCGGCGGCACGGGTTTCGACGTCGGCACGGGGTCGTCGTAGTAGGTGTCGAGGTCGTTGGGCCGATCGGCGCACCCCGCCAGCCCGAACAACGCGATCGCGGTCACCGCGAGCACCTGCCGATGACGCACCCTCTGGTCCCTCCGACAGCCACGACGAGAACACCCGGCCGGACATCCGGGTGGCCCGAAGGGTAGTGCAGCCGATCAGCGCCAGCCGAGGCAGGACCGGTGCTCCCAATAGGACTGCGGAACCTCCGCCACGGCCGCCAGTTCTGCCAGCTCGTCCGCGTTGAGCGTCATGCCGTCGGCGAGCAGGTTTTCCCGCAGTTGCGTGGTGCTCGACGGCCCGATGACCGCGCGATCCGCCCACCGCTGCGAGAACACCGCCGCCAGCGCCACCGCGTCGGGACCCACACCCCGTTCGGCCGCGATCCGGACCAGCGCGGGAGGCGGCTCGACCACCAGCCGCCCGTTCGCCACGGTTTCCTTGACCAGCGCCAGTTTCCCGTTCCCGTGCGCTTCGGCCAGCGCCGGTCCCGCCGACGGTTCCAGCAGGTTCCAGGTGGACTGCACCGCGGTGAACACCGGCCGTCCGGCGGCTTCGAGCTCGAAAGCCCGCCTGATCGCGTCCGCCTGCGCCGGACCGGAGGTGGAGAACCCGACCCGGATTCCCTCGTCCGCCAGCGAAGCGAGCGACTCGTGCAAGGCGTGGTCAGCGAACAGCGGGCTGTCCACGGTCAGCGAATGCACCTGGTACAGCGAAATCGAGCGGCCCAGCAGGTCCCGGCTCTGTGCCCACTGCTCGCGGAACCGCGCGGCCGAGTGGTCCTTCACCTCGTGCACATCCGCGTCGAGCCGCCAAGCGCCGACGTAGGTGTAACCCCATTTACTCGACACGGTCACGTCGGAGACAGCGCGGTCGGCCAGCCAGCCGCCAAGAAAGTCCTCGGACAGGCCGTAGGACCTGGCAACGTCGAACCACCGGACCCCGGCCGCGTAGGCCGCGTCCAGTACTTCGTACGTCGTCGCGCGCATGGCCGCGACGTCGCGGATCGCGGGCAAGGCGTCCACCCGGCCCAGGTTGATGTAAGCGGGCCTGCCCAACGCGGCGAGACCGAGCGCGATCCGGTTCACTCCGGCCTCCTGTTCGTTGCTGGTTTGACGGGTGACATGCGGTCCAAGTTGATCCACAATTTTCTGTCAACCCCAGCCGTATAGGTCGTTATACACTTTGATCACGACGCAGGATGGCGAGCCATTGGGTGGAGTTCTGGGCCTGACGATGCAGTTTCTCCAGTCGCGCGGCGGGCGCCCGGACGTACCCCTTGCCGAACACCGGAGCGATCTGCCGCAGGCTGGCGCCCTCCTCCCTCGCCGCCAGCAACGCCCAGTCCGACGCGTCGGCGCAGGCGGCCGAGGCCTGCCGCAACTCGCCCAGCAGCGCGATCAGCTCGTCGGCGGACACCTCCCCCTCCCGGACCGAGGCTGCCGTGGTCTCCAGCCAGGCCAGTACACCGGCGGCGGTGATCGGCGCGCGTGGCCGACCGTGCTCTTGTTCGCTCACAGCACTGCAGTATAGGGCGTTATACGGCAACCTTGCGGGAGGAGAACGTCAGTGGTCCTCGGCGAGTTGCACGGAGGGCTTCTCGACCGGGAAACACGTTGACCCGGCCGTCGTCTCCGAGATCGCCCGATGACTGAGAACGCGTCTGAGAACTGTCGCAGCAGCCGCCGCTCGAAGCCTCGATCACCTGTCCTTCGAAGCCGCCTACCCTCCACAAAGGACGAAAGTCTACCCATTCGACCGTTTTATACCGCCACGACCGTTTCATGCGTGCCCCTGAAGGCCACCATGACAGCGTTAGACGCCGTGAAGGCTCCCATCAGGGCACACGGCAAGCCTGGGGTGGCGACCGAAGGGGACTTACCCTCGACTCAACCTTGCAAAAGTCCCCTTCACCAGAACAGACCGTGTGAAGGTCCCGTCAGTGACGCGGCCCTAGGCACCAAACTGGACGACATGACATCAGTTTCCGGACGCCCTCTGAGGCCGAAACCGCCCTGGCTCCCCGCGTTCTTGAAGCGTTCCCGGTAGTAGCCCGCCAAAGCGCTACCGTATATGTCGTTATACATTTGGTGTGACGTCCGAAAACCGCTGGCTCCGCGAGCCGTCCAGGCCGTTGACTGACAGCGACCACGCACCGGAACGCAGGAGGTTCGTTGAGCGGCAAATTCGGGATCGCGGCGCGGTTCGCCCTGCTCGCCGTCGTGTGGGGATCGAGCTTCCTCTTCATCAAGGTGGGCCTGACCGGACTGCAACCGGCACAGGTCGCGCTCGCCAGGGCCGGTTTCGGCGCACTCACCCTGCTCGTGGTCCTGCTCGTGCGACGCAGGCCACTCCCCCGCGACCCCGCACTGTGGGGCCACCTGGCCGTCGTCTCGGTCCTGCTGTGCGTGGTGCCGTTCCTGCTGTTCTCCTGGGCCGAGCAGTACATCTCCTCGGGCCTCGCGAGCATCTTCAACGCCACCACTCCCCTGATCACCATGATCGTGGCCTCACTCGCGCTGAGCACGGAACGACTCACCCGGGACCGGCTACTCGGACTGCTGCTGGGTTTCGCCGGGGTGCTGACCATCGTGGGCGTCTGGCAGGGCGTCGACCTGTCCAAGGAACTGACCGCACAGCTGGCCTGCCTCGGCGCCACGACCTGCTACGGGCTGGCGTTCGTTTACCTGCGGCGCTTCGTTTCCGGACGGGGCGTCGACTCGACGACCGTCGCGTTCGGGCAGATCGGGTTCGCGGCCTTGATCCTGCTCGCGCTCTCACCGGCGATCGCGACCGCACCGGTCCACCTGACGACGCCGGTGGTGCTCAGCATGGTCGCGCTGGGTAGTCTCGGTACCGGTATCGCTTATGTCTGGAATGCCGCGATCATCGACGCCTGGGGAGCGGCCAACGCGTCCGCCGTGACTTACCTCACACCGGTCGTCGGTGTGGTGCTGGGAATCCTGGTGCTGGACGAGCCGCTCAGCTGGAACCAGCCGGTCGGGGCGGTGCTCGTCATCCTCGGAATCCTGGCCGCACACGGGCGACTGAAGGTCCGCGACCGCGTCGCCGCGGCCTAGCACCCATGCGAAAGGGCCCGGCGCACCGAATGCGCCGGGCCCTTCACACGTGCTGTCCTACAGGTACTGCCCCGTGTTCGTGGCGGTGTCGATCGCCCGCCCCGAATCGGTGTTCTTCCCGGTGACGAGCGTGCGGATGTAGACGATCCGCTCGCCCTTCTTGCCCGAGATCCGGGCCCAGTCGTCCGGGTTGGTGGTGTTCGGCAGGTCCTCGTTCTCCGCGAACTCGTCGACGATCGCATCCAGCAGGTGCTGCACGCGCAGGCCGGGCTGCTGGGTCTCCAGCACCGACTTGATCGCCGACTTCTTCGCCCGGTCCACGATGTTCTGGATCATCGCGCCCGAGTTGAAGTCACGGAAGTACAGGACTTCCTTGTCCCCGTTGGCGTAGGTCACCTCGAGGAACCGGTTTTCGTCGCTCTCCTCGTACATGCGCTCGACGGTGTGCTGGATCATCGCGTCGAACGTCGCCTTCGCGTCCCCGCCGAACTCGGCAAGGTCGTCGGCGTGGATGGGCAAGCCCTCCAGCAGGTACTTGGAGAAGATGTCCTTCGCGCCTTCGGCGTCCGGACGCTCGATCTTGATCTTGACGTCGAGCCGGCCCGGCCGCAGGATCGCCGGGTCGATCATGTCTTCACGGTTGGAGGCGCCGATGACGATGACGTTCTCCAGCCCCTCGACACCGTCGATCTCCGAGAGCAGCTGCGGGACGATGGTGGTCTCCACATCGGAGGACACCCCGCTGCCACGGGTACGGAAGATCGAGTCCATCTCGTCGAAGAACACGATCACGGGAGTGCCCTCGGAGGCCTTCTCCCGCGCACGCTGGAAGATCAGGCGGATGTGCCGCTCGGTCTCCCCGACGAACTTGTTCAGCAGCTCGGGGCCCTTGATGTTCAGGAAGTAGGACTTCCCGTCCTCATTGCCGCCGCGAGCCAGCGAGACCTTCTTGGCGAGGGAGTTCGCCACCGCCTTCGCGATGAGCGTCTTCCCGCACCCGGGAGGCCCGTAGAGCAGCACGCCCTTCGGCGGCCGCAGCTGGTACTCCAGGTACAGATCGGCGTGCAGGAACGGCAGTTCCACCGCGTCCCTGATCTGCTCGATCTGCCGGGACAGGCCACCGATGTCCTCGTACTGGACGTCCGGCACCTCCTCCAGCACGAGGTCCTCGACCTCGGCCTTCGGCACCTTTTCGTAGGCGTAACCGGCCTTCGAATCGACGAGCAGAGAGTCGCCCGGCTTCAGCTTCTGCTCCGCCAGCGGGTCGGAGAGCAGGACAACCCGCTCTTCGTCCGCGTGCCCGACCACCAGCGCACGAAGGCTTCCGCCCTCGACGTCGGGGTCCAGCACCTCACGCAACGCACACACTTCGCCGACGCGCTCGAAGCCGCCGCCTTCCACTACGGTCAGCGCCTCGTTGAGCCGGAGCGCCTGCCCCCGCTGCAGTTCCGAGACCTCGACCGCGGGCGACACCGAGACCCGCATCTTCCGGCCCGCGGTGAAAACATCCACCGTGTTGTCCTCGTAGGCGGCGACGAAGACGCCGTACCCACTCGGAGGCTGGGCCAGCCTGTCGACCTCCTCACGTAACGCGAGCAACTGGCCACGCGCTTCGCGCAGGGTCTCGACCAGCTTCGTATTCCGCTCGGTGAGTTGACTCACGCGTTCCGACGCTTCGGCAAGGCGCTGCTCGAGCACCCTGTTCTGCCTCGGTGAATCCGTCAGCTTCCTGCGCAACAGCGCCACTTCCTCCTCGAGGAAACGGACCTGCCGCGCTTGCTCTTCGGACGTTGTACCTGCTCCAGTCGTTTCAGAAGGGTCGGCCTCCTCGCGCCGACCTCCGGGAAGGTCATGATGCATTGGGCACCTCCTCGGAGTGCTTTTCATTCCACGGTACCGGCGATCACCGACAATAAAAGGCCTTTCCGCATCACAAGATCGGCGCGTCGCGATTCCGGACCCGATGCAGCACGGACGGAGAGGCAGCACAAGAGACCAACCCGGTGCACGGTGGCCACCCTTCGTCACTACGGTGCGTCGAGGCTCGGCGGCACGGCATAGGTACCCGGACGAGTCCAGTGGCAAACGAGTTTCCGCACGAGTTCCGCCCTAATCGCGCGGGCGGGGTGCGGGGTGGCTAGCATCGGGCGGACGTCCACCGCCACGGTGGACCTGGTCTTTTTTCGCTGGACACCTAGGGGGCACCGCCATGACCTACCCGCCGCAGCAGCCCGGCGGCTACGGCCAGCAACCCGGCGGCTACGAACAGCAGCCGGGCCAGTACGGACAGCCCCAGCAGGGCGGCTTCTACCCGCAAAGCGGTTCCCAGCCCCAGCAGGGCGGCTACCAGCAGCAGCCAGGTCAGTACGGCCAGCCGCAGGACCCGTACGCCCAGGGCGGCTACCCGCAGACGGGGCAGCAACCGCAGCAGGGTGGCTACCCGGGCGCGACGCAGCAGTTCGGCCAGCCCGACCCGTACGGCCAGCAGAGCGGCTTCGACGCGTACCCCCAGGGCGGCGGCTACCCCGGCGGCGAACCACCCAAGAAGAAGAAAACCGGCCTCATCGTCGGGATCGCGATCGGTGCCGTGGTGGTGATCGGCGGCGCGGTGGGCCTGGTCATCGGCCTGTCCGGCGACGACAGCAACTCCGCCGCACCCCCGGCGAGCAGCTCGTCAGCGCCGCCGCCGGCGTCCAAGACCTCGCCGAGCAAGCCGAAGTCCTCGACGCCCACCTCGCCGAAGTCCTCGACCTCCAAGCCCCCTGCCTCGTCAGGACCGGCCCCCGGCGGCAAGGCCAGTTCGCAGGAGCTGTTCGACTCCGCCGCGAGTGCCTACACCGCGGGCGACAAGGCGTCGTTCGTCGCGCTCATCTGCCGAAGCAAGAGCAGCAGCACCGACGGTGAGCTGCCCGCCATCAAGCTCGAGCTCTCCGGCGCGTCACAGGAGAGCGGCAACAGCGCCACCATCCGTTACCACGCCACCCAGGGCACGAAGACGGTCGACGGAACCCTGACGGCGAACAAGGAATCGGGTGTCTGGTGCCTGGCGAACGCCCAGGCGGACAAGAAGTGACGAAACCACCCCGGCGGTGAACCGCAGGTTCGGCGCCGGGCTCGCGCTGCTCGGCGCCGTGGTGGCCGGTGGCCTGCTCGGACTGCTGCTGGTCTCGCAGTCCGGGCCGGGACCGGATCCGGTGCCCGGCCCCGAGCCGCCACCCCCGCGCACAGCGACTTCCGCGAGTTCCGCGAGCCCTGCCGCGGCGGACGTCGTGGCCGTCGACGTCGTCGCCTCGGCCCTCGTCGGCGCCATCACCCGGCATGACTCGGCCGCGTTCGGCAAGCTCACCTGCCGTCCGCAGAGCAGCGCCGCGCTCGGCGAGCTCCAGCGGAAATGGGACGCCGCCGGGCAGGTGACCGCCGGCCTGTCGGACTCCCCGCAGATCGGCGGGGAGTCCGCGACGGTGCGGGTGCACGTCGAAGGGGCGGGCGGCCGGAAGGACACCCCCTTCCCGCTGCGCAAGCAGGACGGGAAGTGGTGCGTCCCCGGCTGAACCGGCGGGCTCAGCCCTTACTAGGGCGGCGGTGCACCCGGGGCGAGACAGTGCCGTCGGCGAGCCTGCGGGCGGTGAGCAGGAACGCGGTGTGGGCCACCATCCGGTGGTCCGGCCGCACGGCGAGGCCGACGACGTGCCAGGGCCGCATCAGCGTCTCCCACGACTCCGGCTCGGTCCAGCACTGCTGTTCGCGCAAGGCTTCCGTGACGCGTGAGAGCTGCGTCACAGTGGCGACGTAGACGGTCAGCACGCCGCCGGGAACCAGATGTGCGGCCACGTTCGGTAACTGGTCCCACGGGGCGAGCATGTCGAGCACGACCCGGTCGACCTCACCCGTGTGCGTGGACAGATCCGCCACCGTGAGCGACCAGTTGTCCGGCTTTCCGCCGAAAAAGCGTTCGACGTTGCGCTCCGCGTGCACCGCGTGGTCGTCCCGGATCTCGTAGGACTGGACGCTTCCGGCCGAGCCGACGGCCCGCAGCAGCGAGCAGGTCAGCGCGCCGGAGCCCGCTCCGGCTTCGAGGACACGCGCGCCAGGGAAGATGTCGCCCCACATCACGATCTGCGCGGCGTCCTTCGGGTAGATGACCTGCGCGCCCCGCGGCATCGACAGGACGTAGTCCGGCAGCAGTGGGCGCAACGCCAGATACGAGCTCCCGCCCGCGGACGAGACGACGGAGCCCTCCTGCTTGTCGAGCACGTCGTCGTGCAGCAGAACGCCGCGATGGGTGTGGTACTGCTCGCCCTTGGCGAGGACCAGGGTGTAGTGCCTGCCCTTGGAGTCCGTCAACTGCACCCGGTCCCCCACCCGAAAAGGCCCGCTGACCGACACTGAATGAACCTCCGCGCGTGGTGACTTAGTCAAGACTGGCGCTCGATCCTCGCAGGTGCCGGTGCCACGGCGGACACGGGGTTACAGAGGGCGACGCGGACGCGCGATCGCGGCGCGCAGATCCTCGCGGCGCAGCACGCCTGCCGGGCGGCCCTCGTCGTCGACGACGAGGAACTGCCAGGCCGGGGTCTCCCTGACCCGCTCGGCGATCTCCTCGCCCGGCTCCGAAGCCAGCAGGACGGTCTCCGCCCGGATCGGCTCGGCGGCGAACTCGGCGGGCGACAGTGGCGAACTCGCGGCGAGCCGTTCGGCCGCGGCCTCGTCCAGCAGTCCGGCCGCGACGCCGTCCGCCCGCACCAGCACCACCCCGCGTCCCGCCGAGGCGGCCAGCGCGTCCGCGACCGGGCTTTCCGCGGGCAGCTGGAGCACCGGGCGCACGAGCTCGCTCAGCAGGAGGCCTTCTGGCCAGCCGCGGCGTGTTTCAGCGGCCAGCTCGGCCCGCGCGCCCGCGACGACGAACCAGGCCGTGACCACGCAGACACCGAGCCGCAGCCAGCGATCCTCACTACCGGCGGCCAGCCCCCACAACGCCCAGACGAGCAGCCCCGCCGCGACCAGTCCGCCGCCGACGACAGCCGCCTTGGTGCCCTTCGCCCGGGTACCCGTCGCGGCCCAGACACCGGCCCGCACCAGGCGTCCCCCATCCAGCGGGAGACCGGGCAGCAGGTTGAACAAGCCGACCGCGAAGTTGGCCACCGCGCATTCGGCGATCAGGAGCCACACCGCGCCGTCCGGCGGGACCGCGAACAGCAACAGCCCGCAGAACGCCCCCAGCAGCAGCGAAA
>NZ_JAYMZS010000066.1:0-49223 GCF_035828755.1 Amycolatopsis sp. H20-H5
GTCACCGGCCGCGCGCCGCTGACCCACCAGGGCAAGTACGCCGCCCGCGCCGCCGGGGACGCGATCGCCGCACGGGCGAAAGGCGAGACGGTCACTTCGGAGCCGTGGAGCGCCCACGCGGCGACGGCCGATCACCACGCCGTGCCCCAGGTCGTGTTCACCGATCCGGAGGTGGCTTCGGTGGGCCTGGCCGACGCCGAAGAGGGCAAGCCGCACCGGGTGGTCGACATCGACATCGCGGTGGCCGGTTCCTCGCTGCACGCCGACGGCTACGCGGGAAAGGCGCGCATGGTCGTCGACACCGAACGCGAGGTGCTGCTCGGCGTGACCTTCGTCGGCCAGGACGTGGCCGAGCTGCTGCACTCGGCGACCATCGCCATCGTCGGCGAGGTCCCGCTGCACCGGCTCTGGCACGCGGTGCCCTCGTTCCCCACCATCAGCGAGGTCTGGCTGCGCCTGCTGGAGGAGTACGGCCTCTGATCAGGTGTTGACCGGGAGGTTCAGCGCGGCCTTCGCCGCGCGGACGAGGCCCGGATCGTCCGGAGCGGACGGTCCGGGCACCCACACCACCTGCACGAGCCGGACCGACTTGCCGTCGATCAGGCTCTGGTAGGCGGCGCCATCGAACCGGGGCGCCTCGGCCTCCCACTGGCCCGTCTCGGTGGCGAGGTCGAGGAGGCCGCCGCTACCGGGGGTGTCGGCGACGTCCTTGAACGCGCTCGCCTGCTCGGCGCTGGCGAACTCCACGATCCCGACCGACACCGCCGCTTGGCGTCCGTCGATCGTCGCGGCGAAGCTCGCCCGCCGTACCTCCGCGCAGCTGGTGCGCTGCAGGCTCGCCTGGACGTCGCCGAACCCGTGCGACGCGCACTTCTGGTCCGCGGCGATCGCGCGCGAGGTGAACTGGATGTTCTCCACCGGACGGCTCGTGCTGGTCGGCGGGGCGCTGCTGACCGGAGCCGGCGGCGGTGTCGTGGCCGGGGCCGCGGTGTCGTCCCCGCTCGAGGCGACGCTGATGGCCGCGACGAGCAGGACGGCCAGCAACCCCAGCGCGGCCAGCGGCAGCCAGCGGACCGTTCGTGACCTCCTCGGCTGCCCTGGCCTCGATTTCGTGGAGGCGGGCGCCGCGGGCAGCCCGGCCGAAGCGGAACCCCGTGAGGCCTGCTGTGCCGGTGCCGGGGGAGTGACCTGCGGCTGCCGCTGCGGCGTCCCGGTGGACGAGGACGGCTGAGCGGGGGCCGCGGGCCGCGCGGGAGCCTCGGCTGGCGGATTCTGGACGGCCGGTCGCGCGGGAGTCCGAACAGCCGGAGTCTGAACAGCGGGACTCGTGACCGCCGGAGCTTGCGCGACAGCGGCGCCGGGCGCCTTGACCGCGGGAGTGTGAACGGCCGCAGCGGTCTGGGCGGCACCGGGAGCCTGACCGGCGGCGGCAGCCTGGACAGGGACGGCTGGCGGCTCGACCGGCGGCCGCACGGCTCGCACGGTGGCGGCGGGTCTCTTGGCCGGGGTCTTCGTCTCGGCCTCGGCCTGCGGTTTCCCGGGATGGGCGGCCGGGACGGTGGGCGTGATCCCGGCGAGCGGGTTCTCCCGGATGATCGTCGGCTCGTTGTCGGAGAAAGCGCTGAACCCCTCGCCGAGCAGCATCTCGTCGGTCAGCGGCGGCGCGTCGGGGGCGAGCACGCCGATCAGCGCGCGGGCCTGCTCCACCGACCGCGGCCGGGCGGCCGTGGCGAGTGAGACGGTCGCGGCCAGCATCGTGGTCGGCGTCGGGTAGAGCACCCGGACCGTGCCAGCGAGGTCCGCGGGCGGCTGGTCGACGGCGTCGACGTACGGGCCCACCGCGACGATCGTGCCCACCGGCCCTGCCCCCGGCGCGACCGAACTGATGCGGCGCGCGCATTCGCGCGAGAGCTCCAGCGCCTCTGTCGCCGGGTTGACCCGGTCGTCCCCGTGCACCAGCGGCCAGCCGTCGGCCTTCCAGGGGCCGTCGAGCGGGGCCTCCAGCAGCATCGCCGGATCCGGCAGGTCCACCCCGATGACGATGAGGACGCCCTGGGGGAGCACCACCACGGCTTCGAGGATGCGGTCGGCGCCGAACGGGCGGGCACCGACCAGCGCCACCCCACCCACGACCGTGCTACCCCGTCCGAGTGAGGCGAGCGCCGCTCGGACGTCCTCGGCCACCCGGGACGGCTGCTGTGCAAGGCGAACCAGTCGCACCGAAACCCTCCCCATCTCCTCGCGGTCTCGGTGCACCACGCTAGCGCGCCGATGCCGCCGAATGGCGCAAGACGCCACGGCCCGTCCGGGCGACGTCCGGGTGAGCACGTCACCCGGCTGCGACTTGTGGTGTTCGTGTGGCCAAACAGCATGGTTGGGGTGCACAATGTGCTCAACGCGTACCGGGAAGAGCCAGGAGAACCACCGGGCCGGCGCAGCTCGCGAGGTCGTAGGGGAAGACGCCCCTCGTCGAGTAATGCGGAGGTCAGCAGTGAGCACCCGTGGCAACACCCGTGGCGTGGTGTACGTCCACTCGTCGCCGTCTGCGGTATGTCCGCACGTCGAGTGGGCCATTTCGGGCACCCTGGGTGCCCGCGTAGACCTGAAGTGGACGGCACAGCCGGCCAGCTCAGGTCAGCTTCGCGCCGAATGTGGCTGGCGCGCGCCTTCGGGCACCGGCGGCAAGTTGGCGTCGGCGCTCAAGGCGTGGCCGATGCTGAGGTTCGAGGTCACCGAGGAGCCCAGCGCGGGCGTCGACGGTGAACGGTTCTGCTTCGCGCCGGGACTCGGCCTGTGGCATGGCCGGACCAGCGCCAACGGCGACATCGTCGTGGGCGAGGACCAGTTGCGCGCGCTCGTCAGCCAGAGCCGCGCGGGTGAGTCGCTCGCGCACAAGCTCGACGAGTTGCTCGCGGCCAACTGGGACGAGGCACTCGAGCCGTACCGGCACGCCGGCGACGGCGCACCGGTGACCTGGCTGCACCAGGTCGGTTGAGACTTGAGCGGCAGCGGGTGAGGTCGGGGACACGGGAAGGTCATTGGTTAACCTCTTGAGGGTGACCGCAGATCAGCCCGCCCCGTCCCGCCAGCGGTGGCTCATCCCCGTCCTGGTCGTGGTGCTGTCCCTGACCGTGGGCGGCGGGCTGCTGGCGCGCGAGCTCTACCGCCGTCCCGAGGCGCTGCCCCCCGAACCGATCGCGGAGTCGACGCCGACCTCGCTCGCACCCGGGCAGGAACCGGGGCTGCGCGAGGTCGAGATCACCCAGGACGTCGCCACCCACCCGCTGAACGACCCGGTCCGCCAGGTCGTCCAGACGTACTTCGACGCCATCATCGACCGGAACTACGACCAGTGGAGCAAGGTCGTCACCCAGGAAAGGCTGGCCGGCAAATCGCGCGCCGACTGGCTGCACGACTACCGGTCGACCAAGGACGGCAGCATCCTGATCTACCGCATCGAGCCGGGTTCACCGGGCTCCCTGCGAGTGCTCGTCGGATTCACCAGCACCCAGGACCTCGCCGACGCGCCGCCGTACTTCCAGGAGCGGTGCATCCGCTGGCGCCTCGTCCTGCCGCTGATCCTGGAGTCCGGGCGGTGGAAGCTCGACACGGTCGAGGGCGGTACCAACCCCGAACACGACAAGTGCTGACTTTCGTCATCCGGTGGTCGTCCCGAAGGGTGACGCGAAAGTAGGCCATCCGGTTCTAGGGTCGTCCCATGGGAGTAGATCATCCGGCCCTCGTCGTCGACGACGTCCGCGGGCTCACCGCCGGGGAAGTCGCCCGGCGGGCGGCGGCCGGCGAGACCAACGCCGCCACGACCAGGACCAGCCGCACCACCGGTGAGATCATCCGCGCGAACGTGTTCACCAGGATCAACGCGATCTACGGGGTGCTGTTCGTCATCATCCTGTCGACCGGCTACCTGATCGACGCGCTGTTCGGCGGGCTGATCATCGTGAACAGCGCGGTCGGCATCGTTCAGGAGCTGCGCGCCAAACGCACCCTCGAGCGGCTCGCGATCGTCGGGCAGGCGAAGCCGACCGTGCGCCGTGACGGCCGCAGCGTCGAGATCCCGCCGGAGGAGGTCGTCCTCGGCGACGTGATCGAGCTCGGGACCGGCGACAAGATCGTGGTGGACGGCCCCGCACTGAGCACCGACGCCCTCGAGATCGACGAATCGCTGCTCACCGGCGAGTCCGACCCGGTGGTCAAGCAGCCGGGTGACCCGGTCCTGTCGGGGAGTTTCGTGGTCGCGGGCAGCGGCGCCTACCGCGCCGACAAGGTCGGCAAGGAGGCGTACGCGGCCAAGCTCGCGGCCGAGGCCAGCAAGTTCACGCTGGTGAAGTCTGAACTGCGCACCGGGATCGACAAGATCCTCAAAGTCATCACCTACCTGCTGATCCCGGCGGGCGCGCTGACCGTCTACAACCAGCTCGCCGGCGACCAGGCGCTGCCCGACGCGCTGCGCGGCATGGTCGCGGCGCTGGTCCCGATGGTGCCCGAGGGGCTGGTACTGATGACCAGCGTCGCGCTCGCGGTGGGCGTCATCCGGCTCGGCAAGCGGCAGTGCCTGGTCCAGGAGCTGCCCGCGATCGAGGGGCTGGCCCGCGTCGACGTCGTCTGCGCGGACAAGACCGGCACGCTCACCGAGAACGCGATGCGGCTCGCTGAGGTCCGTGAGCTGGCCCCCGGGGTCGCGGCGGGACCGGCGCTCGCCGCACTCGCGGCCGCCGACCCGCGGCCGAACGCCAGCCTGCAGGCCATCGGCGAGGCGTACGGGGACGATCCGGGCTGGCGAGTGTCGACGACCATGCCGTTCTCGTCGGCGCGGAAGTGGAGCGGCGCGTCCTTCGGCGGGCACGGTCATTGGGTCCTGGGTGCGCCCGACGTGCTGCTTCCCGCGGGCGAGCAGCGAGCCGAAGCCGAGCGGATCGGCGCCCGCGGGCTGCGGGTGCTGCTGCTGGGCAGGGCCGAGCGGGTGGTCGACGCGGCCGACGGGCCGGGCCGCATCGAGCCGATCGCGCTGGTCCTGCTGGAACAGAAGGTGCGCGAAGACGCGAAGGACACTTTGGACTACTTCGCGCACCAGGACGTGAAGGTCAAGGTCATCTCGGGCGACAACGCGGTGTCCGTCGGCGCGGTCGCGGCCTCGCTCGACCTGCCGGGCGCCGAGCATCCGGTCGACGCCCGGGACCTGCCGGAAGACCAGGAGAGCCTCGCCTCGACACTGGAGGACCGCGCGGTGTTCGGCCGGGTCAGCCCGGCGCAGAAGCGAGCGATGGTCGGCGCGCTCCAGGCGCGGGGGCACACCGTCGCGATGACCGGCGACGGCGTCAACGACGTCCTGGCGCTCAAGGACGCCGACATCGGCGTCGCGATGGGGGCGGGCAGCCCGGCGACCCGGGCGGTCGCGCAGATCGTGCTGCTGGACAACAAGTTCGCCACCCTGCCGCACGTCGTGGCCGAGGGCAGGCGGGTGATCGGCAACATCGAGCGGGTGTCGAACCTGTTCCTGGTGAAGACCGTCTATTCGGTGCTGCTGGCGCTGATGGTGGGCGTCGCCGGAGTGCCGTTCCCGTTCCTGCCCCGGCACGTGAGCATCGCCGCGTGGTTCACCATCGGCATCCCGGCGTTCGTGCTCTCACTGGCGCCCAACAACGAGCGCGCCCGCAGCGGGTTCGTCGGCCGGGTGCTGCGGATGGCCATCCCGGCGGGCGTGGTGATCGCGGTGGCGACCTTCGTCAGCTATCTCCTGGTGTACCAGGGCACCGCGGCGACGGACCTGGACAAGACACAGGCGGGGACGACGGCCCTGATCACCCTGATGACCATCGCGCTGTGGGTGCTGGGCATCGTCGCGCGGCCGTACGCGCTGTGGAAGGTCGGGCTCATCACCGGCATGACGATCGTGACGGCGCTGTTGTTCCTGGTGCCGCTCACCCAGCGCTTCTTCGAACTGGACCCGAGCGTCGCTTCGTACACGCTGAGCGCGTTCGCCTGCGCGGCCGTCGGCATCGTGCTCGTCGAAGCCGCGTGGTGGCTCGGGCGCCGCTTCCGTACCTGACGTGACAGGAAAGGGCCTTTCAGGACAATTTTTGTCCTGAAAGGCCCTTTCCTGTCACTTGTGGCTGCCTACACCGCGGGGGTGAAGAGCAGCGCCGTGTTGTGCCCGCCGAAACCGAACGAGTTGCTCAGTGCCGCGGTCAGCTCGGCCTTGCGCGGCTCGCCCGCCACGATGTCGAGGTCGACCTTCGGGTCCTGGTTCTGCAGGTTGAGCGTCGCCGGGATCAGGCCGTGGTAGAGCGCCAGGATCGTGGCGATGCCCTCCACCGCGCCGGCGCCGCCGACGAGGTGACCGAGCGCGCCCTTGGACGCGGTGACGATCGTGTGCTCGCCGATCGCCGCGCGGATGGCGGCCGCTTCGCCGATGTCGCCGACCACCGTGGAGGTGGCGTGCGCGTTGACGTGCCCGATGTCCGAGGCGGACAGCCCGGCCATGGTGATCGCCGCGCGCATCGCCGCGATCTGGCCGATGCCCTCGGGGTGGTTGCCGGTGATGTGGTAGCCGTCCGAGGTGATGCCGAACCCGGCGAGCGTCGCGTAGATCCGCGCGTTGCGGGCCTTCGCCCGGTCCGCGCGCTCGAGGATCACGACACCGGAGCCCTCGCCGAGCACGAAGCCGTCCCGGTCGGAGTCGAACGGCCGTGAAGCCGCCGTCGGGTCGTCGTTGCGGGTCGAGACCGTTCGTGCCTGGGCGAAACCGGCCAGGGTGATCGGGTGGATGCAGGCTTCGGCACCCCCGGCGACCACGACGTCGGCCCGGCCGGACCGGATCATCTCGTAGCCCGCCGCGATGCCCTCGGCGCCGGAGGCACACGCCGAGGCGGGCGAGTGCACGCCCGCCCTGGCCTTGAGCTCGATGCCGACGTGCGCGGCCGGACCGTTCGGCATCAGCATCGGCACGGTCAGTGGCGACACCTTCCGGATGCCGTGCTCCCGGAGCAGTTCGAACTGGTTGACGAGGGTGACCGGCCCGCCGACACCGGTTCCGATGGTCACCCCCAGGCGCTCGGGTTCCACGTCCTGGTGGTCATCGTCGGGCACGGTGAAGCCGGCGTCCGCCCAGGCTTCCCGTGCGGCGATGACCGCGACCTGCTCGCAACGGTCCAGCCTGCGCGCCTGCACCCGGGGCAGTCGCTCGCTCGGATCCTGGGCGAGCTGGGCGGCGATCTTGACCGGCAGGTCGAACTGCTCGGTCCAGTCGGCCACGAGGGGACCGATCCCGCTCCGCCCTGCCAGCAGGCCGTCCCAGGTGGACGCGACGTCTCCGCCAAGGGGCGTGGTGGCGCCCATCCCGGTGATCACGACGTCGATGTTGCTCATGGACTCTCCCAAGGTCGGCGCCTATCGGACTTACTTGGAGTTGGCGGAGACGTAGTTGACGGCGTCGCCCACGGTCTTGAGGTTGGCGAGCTCGTCGTCCGGGATCTTCACACCGAACTTGTCCTCGGCCTGGACAGCGATCTCCACCATGGACAGTGAGTCGATGTCGAGGTCGTCCACGAAGGACTTCTCGGCGGTGACGTCGTCCTGCGCCACACCGGCGACCTCTTCGACGATCTCGGCGAGGCCGGCGAGGATCTCTGCGTTGTCTGCCACTGGGGTGTTCCCTTCTCGGTTTTCTCTGGTTTTTTCTTTGTCCGCCTCGCGGGCGCTGAAGCTGCCCGCGAGGGAAGTATTCATCACGGGCAGATGAAGGCTTGCCCGGCGTAGGAAAGCCCGGCTCCGAAGCCGACCGCCAGGACGATGTCGCCCTTTTTCGCGGTGCCCGCCTTGCGCATGTGGTCCAGCGCGATGGGGATCGAGGCCGAGGAGGTGTTGCCCGAGTAGCGGATGTCGTCGGCGACGACCATGTCCTCGCGGGCGCCCTTGGCGCGCAGCTTCTTCGCGATCGCTTCGACGATGCGCAGGTTCGCCTGGTGCGGGATCAGGACGTCCACATCGGACGGTTCAAGTCCGGACAGCTCCAGCGCGCGCAGCGCGATCGGCGCGATCTGCGTGGTCGCCCAGCGGAAGACCGACTGGCCCTCCTGGTAGATGTACTTGTCGTCGCGCATGTAGATCAGGTCGACCTGGTCGCCGGCGCTGCCCCAGGTGACCGGGCCGATCTCGGCCTCGTCGGCACCGCCGATCAGCACGGCGCCCGCGCCGTCGGCGAAGATGATCGCGTTCGAGCGGTCGAGCGGGTCGACGGAGTCGGTCAGCTTCTCGGCGCCGATCACCAGCACCTTGCCCGACGAGCCGGCGCGGATGAGGTCGGAGGCGACACCGACGCCGTAGCAGAACCCGGCGCAGGCGGCGTTGAGGTCGAACGCGCCGGGCGCCTTGATCCCGATCCGGTCGGCGACCTGGGCCGCGGCGTTGGGGATCTGGGAGGGCATCGTGCAGTTCGGCACGATCACGGTGTCCACTTCGGACGGATCGACCCCCGAGTCGGCCAGCGCGGCGGCACCCGCCTTGACGGCCATGTCGACGAGCGACTCGTCCTTGTCGGCGAAGCGGCGCTCGATGATGCCGACGCGCTCGCGGATCCATTGGTCGTTGGTGTCGATGACCTGGGAGAGGTCGTCGTTCGTGACCACCCGGTCGGGCTGCGAGCTGCCCACACCGAGGATGCGCGTGCCGCTCGGGCCCTGCTTTTGCCGCAAGGTGGGTCGGTTGGTCACGAAGCGTCCTCCTGCCCGTGAAGCTTCGCCAGCTCGGCTGGCGTCTTCAGCGCGATGGTCGTGGTCACGATGCCCTTGAGCTGACGCTTGACCAGACCGGTCAGCGTGCCCGCCGGGGGGAGCTCGAGCGTACTGGTGACCCCGAGGGACGCCAGGCCGTCCATGGTGAGGTCCCAGCGCACCGGGCTGGTGACCTGCTTGACGAGCCGCTCGAGGTAGTCCGCGCCCCCGGTGACGACCTGGCCGTCGGCGTTGGACAGCAGCGGGCGGGTCGGGTCGGCGGGGGTGATCTTCGCGGCGTGGGCGCGCAGCGCCTCTTCGGCTGGCGCCATGTACGAGGTGTGGAACGCGCCCGCGACCTTGAGCGCGCGGACCTTGGTGCCTTCGAGGGGCTCGGCGACGATCTTCGCGATCGCGTCGGCGGCGCCGGAGGCGACGATCTGGCCGGCGCCGTTGCGGTTGGCGGCGGCGAGGCCCTGGTCGGCGAGCCAGGCGACGATCTGCTCGGGGTCGCCCAGCATGACCGCGGCCATGCTGGTCGGCTCGAGTGCGCAGGCTTTGGCCATTTCGGCGCCGCGGATGGCGGCCAGCGCGACGGCGTCCTCGGCGGACAGCACGCCCGCGATGGCCGCGGCGGCCAGCTCGCCGACGGAGTGCCCGGCCACGGGGGCGTCGGGTGAGACGAGCTTCTGGAGCTCGAGCTGCTCGTAGGCCAGCAGTGCGAGTGCGACGACCAGTGGCTGGGTGATCGCGGTGTCCTGGATCTCCTCGGCGTCGGCTTCGGTGCCGAGGCGCACGAGGTCGAGTCCGGTTCTGGCGGACCAGGCTTCGAGGCGCTCGCGGGTGCCGTCGAGTTCGAGCCAGGGGGTGAACATGCCGGGGGCCTGGGAACCCTGGCCGGGAGCGAGGACTGCAGTCACTCCCTAAGAGAACACGGCGGGCCGGGGTGTCGGGGATGTCGACGCTCACCAAGTACGGCGTCGGTAATTGGAGGAAACCTCCAAAGACTCAGGGCTGATCCTGGTCCGTAACCCAAAAGCCTTGTCGGGTTCAACCAGCTTTCGCTATGAAGTCGGTCACCCCAACCCCAACCCTAACCCCAACACCCCGCCCATCACCAGACACCAAGACCGAACAGCGTCCGCGACCACCAGCCCAGCCCCGACAGTCACCAGCTACCAAGACTTCCCAGTGTGCGAAACCGCCCAGCCCCGACAGCTACCAGCGCCAAGACTTCACGGTATGCGGAACCGCCCAGACTCAGCCCCACCAGCCACGGTCCATCCACACTCGCCCCCAACACGCACCACTAAAACCCAGCCACCGCCGTGGTCCGGGACCACAGCGTCTCCGCGAGCCCTGCGAGTGGAGACTTCACCGCCGCGCGCCCTCTTTCGCGGCCGCCAGGCCGCCCCAACTCGCGACGGCAGGTCGCCCCCCTTCAAGCAAAAGCCGCACTTACGTACGGTGCCAGGGGCGACCTGGCGGCGCGAGTTTGTGAGCGCGCTGGCCAAAAAACACAGGCTTCTAGCCGCACCTCAGGACTAAACCAAATAGTCCCTCACCACGTCCCCCGCCCCCGTGCGAGCCGCCCCACCGTCAAAGCGATCCGCAGCACCAGAGCGTCCCGTGGATCAGCCGCATACCGCCCGGTGAGTTCCGCGGCCTTCCGCAATCGGTACCGCACAGTGTTGGGGTGCACGAAAAGAGCCCGTGCGCACGTCTCCAGCACGCCGCCGCTTTCAAGGTAGGTCTCAACGGTCTGCAGCAGCGAAGGTCCGGCGTCCTCCAGCGGTTTCGCGATCTGCTCGATGAGCAGTCGTTCGGCCTCGGGATCCCCCGAAAGTGCCCTCTCAGGCAGCAGGTCCACCGACCGAGCGGGTCGCGGCGCCCCAGGCCAGCCCACAACCGCCCGTAGCCCGGAAAGCGCCTCGACGGCGCTGTGGTGTGCCTCCGCCAGTGTCGGCACGGTAGGCCCGGCCACCACCGGCCCGTCGGCGAACGCGACGGACAGTTTGGCCAGGATCTCGCTGTTTTTCACGCTGCCCTCGGTGGGGCCGCCGACGACGACGACCAGCCGGGAGCCCTGGACTGACAGCAGTACCGGCCTGCCCACGCGGGCGGCGCGGCTGCGGACCTCGAACACCACGGTCGGGGGATCTTCTGAGGAGGGGGTGCCGACGAGGGCGGTGGCGTTGGCCGCCGGGTCCCAGCCCAGCGCGGCGGCGCGGGAGAGCACTGATTCCTCGGCGTCGCCACGGACGATGCCGTCGACGACGAGCGCCTCGAGCCGCGCGTCCCAGGCGCCTCTCGCCTCGGCCGCGGCGGCGTAGGAGTTGGCGGCGGCGAAGGCGATTTCCCTGCCGTAGCGCAGGATTCCCTCGATGAGCGCGGCGCGTTCGGCCTCGTTCGCGGCGAACTCGGGCAGCTGTTCCTCGAAGACCTCGATGGCGAGGCGGACCATGCCGACGGCGTGGCGCAGGCTGATCCAGCGGGACAGCTCCGTCGGCGCGCCGCGGAACGCCTCGGTGGTCAGCTTGAGCGCCTCGCCGGAGTCGCGCAGCCAGTCCACGAAGCCGGCGGCGCCCGCCTGGGTGATCAGCACGACGCTGGCCCGCTGCTCGGCGGGGAGCCGGGCGAACCAGCTCAGGCGCTGTTCCATCGCCGCGACGCTCGCGCTGGCGAGGCTGCCGGAGGCGTGTTCGAGCCGCCGGAGGGTCTTGGCGGACAGCCCGTGGTGTTTCGGGACGCGGCGTCCGGGGTTCGCTTCTGCCATGGTCGGCCGATCCTAGTTGAGCATTGTGGACCCACCGGGATGCTTCGGGGCGCAACTTTCGACGGCGGACACGCAACCGGTGACGCTAGGCGAGCTCCGGCGCGGCTCCTAGGGTCGGGGGATCGAAGTGTGCCGACGGTGACGGGGGAGAGGCAGTGCCGGAACAAGTACTCGAGATCGACGCGATCTCCAAACGCTACGGCGACGTGGTCGCCTTGCGGGAAATGACGTTCGACGTGCGGGCCGGTGAGCTGTTCGGGTTCGTCGGCAGCAACGGCGCGGGCAAGACGACGACCATGCGGATCGCGCTCGGGGTGCTCAGTGGGGACGCCGGTCAGGTGCGCTGGGCGGGGGAGCCCATCACGCACGAGACCCGGCGCCACATCGGCTACATGCCGGAGGAGCGTGGCCTCTATCCCAAGATGAAGGTCGCCGAACAGCTGGTCTACCTCGCGCGGCTACACGGGATGTCCGTCGCGGCGGCCAACCGGTCGGCCACGGTGTGGACCGAGCGGCTGGGGGTCGCGGCGCGCCGGGACGACGAGGTGCAGAAGCTCAGCCTCGGCAATCAGCAGCGCGTCCAGCTGGCCGCGGCGCTGGTGCACGATCCGCGCATCCTGGTGCTCGACGAGCCGTTCTCCGGGCTGGATCCGGTCGCGGTGGACGTGATGAGCGAGGTGCTGCGCGAGAAGGCCGACGAGGGCGTGCCGGTGGTGTTCTCCAGCCATCAGCTCGATCTGGTCGAGCGGTTGTGCGACCGCGTCGGAATCGTCCGGAGTGGACGGATGGAGGCCGACGGCACCGTGGCCGAGCTGCGTGCCGGTGGTGCCGTGCGCCTGCTCGTCGACGCTCCCGAGGCGCCCGACGGCTGGGCCGCCGGTCTGGCCGGGATCACCCAGCTGGGGCGCAAGGGGTCTGTGACCGAGCTCGAACTCGGCGCGGGCGCCGACGACCAGGCGGTGCTCAGGGCCGCCCTCGCGACCGGTCCCGTGCATGAGTTCGCCCGTCGCCTGCCCTCGCTCACCGAGTTGTTCCGCTCCGTCGTCAGCCAGGAGGTCCCCGCGTGAACGCGCCCGTTCCCGGTCCCGATGTCCGGATGAGCCCGCTATCCGCGGTCGGCCTGGTGGCCTCGCGCGAGATCAGCACCCGGGTCCGGACGAAGGTCTTCCGGGTGACCACGACCCTGCTGCTGGTGCTGATCGTCGCGGGCATCCTGCTGACGAAGCTGATCAGCGGCAATGGCTCCGACGCGACGGTCGGCTATACCGCCGAGACGGCCGCGATCGCCGCGCCCCTGCAGGTCAGTGCCAGGACGATCGGCGAGGACGTGGCGACCACGCAGGTCGCGAGTGAGGCCGAGGGCGAGGCGAAGGTCAAGGACGGGTCGCTCGACGCGCTGCTCGTCCGCGGGGCAGGCGGGGTGTCGGTCGTGGTCAAGAAGGACCTCGACAGCAAGCTCGGCAACGCGCTGAACGTGCTCGCCGGGCAGGTCGCGCTCAACCAGCAGATCGGTCAGCTCGGGGGAGACCCGGCGAAGGTGTCGGCCGCGCTGGCGGCGGCCAAGGTCGAGGTGCGCCCGCAGGAGGAGCCGTACTCCTACAACGGCAGCCAGCTGGTGCTCGGGTTCGTCGCCGGGCTGCTGATCTACATGTCGCTGATGCTCAACGGCCAGAGCGTGGCGCAGGGCGTGGTCGAGGAGAAGACCAGCCGGGTGGTGGAACTGCTGCTCTCGACGATCAAGCCGTGGCAGCTGATGGCCGGGAAGGTGCTCGGGATCGGCACTGTCGGGCTGATCCAGATGGTGCTGATCGGCGGTGTCGGCATCGGCGCCGCCCTCGCCACCGGCGCCCTGACCATCTCGGTGTCGGCCGCGATCGGCGCGCTGGTCTGGCTGATCGTCTGGTATCTGCTCGGGTTCTTCATGTATTCGATCGTGTTCGCCGCGCTGGGTGCGCTCGTTTCGCGGCAGGAGGACGTCGGCGGCGCCGTCATGCCCGCGCTCATGTTCGTCATCCTGGGGTACGTGATCGGGGTTTCGGTGCTGCCCGCCGACCCCGGCAACAGTTTCGTCGAGGTGCTCTCCCTTATCCCGGTGTTCTCGCCGACGCTGATGCCGATCCGGCTGGCGATGGGCGGGGTGCCGGCGTGGGAGGCGGTGCTGGCGGTGCTCCTGGTGCTCGCGATGATCCCGGGGCTGATCTGGCTCGCCGCCCGGATCTATCGCAACGCTGTCATGCGCACCGGTGCGAAGGTGAAACTGCGCGACGCGCTTCGCGCTGCCTGAAAATCAGCTGCCTGAGAACCACACGAAGCGGGGCCCGCCGAAGTACGGCGGGCCCCGCTTCGTGCTTTGTTGGCAAAGGGCTAAGAAGCGCCGGGGGAAATAACTCGAGGCCGCCCGGCACTGGCGTTTTACGCTGTGCCGGACGGCCTCGTCTCCCCGGTCCCCACCGGTAGGACAAGTATGGATGTAGTGGATCTTCCGGCGCTACTCCACTCACTCGATCGTGGAGCCGAGTTGCTGCGACCTGGGTGCTGTTCAACGATCTTCCGCGACAGGCAACAGTTCGGTGAAGCAACGGTGAAGGGAGCTATCGTGGGCCAGCAACTCAAGGACGGCCTGGGGCAGGCTTGGAATCTGGTGGCCACGTTTGTGCCCAAACTGATCTTCTTCCTGATCATCCTGCTGATCGGCTGGCTCATCGCCAAAGCCGTGTCAAAGGCGCTCACGCTCGTCCTCGGCAAGCTCGGATTCTCGAAGGTGATCGAGAAGACCGGCCTGAACGGAATGCTCAGCGGCGCGAATGTGGACGCGACCGGGATCCTGGTCAAACTCGTCTACTACTTCATTCTGCTGATCGCGCTGCAACTCGCGTTCGGCGTCTTCGGGCCGACCAATCCGGTCAGCTCGCTGCTCAACGACATCATCGCCTTCCTGCCGCGGATCCTCGTCGCGCTGGTGCTGATCATCGTCGCCGCGGCGATCGCGAAGGTCGTGCGCGACCTGGTCAGCGGCGCGATGAGTACGCGCCCGGCCGGCAGGCTGCTCGGGACCGTCGCCTACTGGCTGATCATGGCGTTCGGCATCATCGCCGCACTCGGTCAGGTGAATATCGCGACCGCGGTGACCGGACCGGTCCTGGTGACCGTGCTCGCCACGATCGGCGGCGTCATCGTCGTCGGCTTCGGCGGCGGGCTGATCAAGCCCGCACAAGAGCGCTGGCACGGCTGGCTCGCGAGCCTGCAGGGCCAGCTCGGCACGGGCGAAGCCGGGGGCAACGGCCACGGCGACCCCGCCACCCGGCAGTTCGCCGGGCACCGGGCGGGGATGGACACCCCCACCCCGCCCGCCGGGACCAACCGCGTCGACGGCTGACACCTCCGCTGCATCTCGCGCGGGTCCGGTGTTCGAGGAAGGCACCGGGCCCGCGCGGGTCCCAGTCGGTATAGAGCCCCGCCCTCTTCTCCCGTGCGCAGTGGTCCCGCCGGTCGGGCGGTGTTCCTCACACTCGCTAGGGAATGCCTCTTCCGGGGAGCATGTTGAGAGGTGGAGACGGAAGGGGCGTCCTCGTGGAGTTCATGCTGCACCACGGTCTGACGGTGTTCGGCCAGTGGATCTCGATCGCGGAGCTGGCCGGGCAGGTGTTCGCGCTGGCCGTCGTCTTCCTCGCCCAGCGGCGCACCTTGTGGACGTGGCCGGTGCAGGTCGGCGCCACCGTGTTGCTGTTCTCCGTCTACCTCTCCGCGCATCTCGGCGGGCTCGCGACCAGGCAGGTCGCCATTCTCGCCATTTCGGTCTACGGCTGGTGGGCGTGGTCGCGCCGCAGCGATCCGGTGTACGGCGTGGTCGTGCGCAAGGGCAGTCTCACCGAACGGCTCGTGATGCTCGGCGCGTTCGCCGTCGGCACCACCGCGATGGCGCTGGTGCTGGACGCGCTGCATGCCTCCTGGGCGCCCTGGCCGGACGCCGCGATCTTCGTCGGTACGCTGGTCGCCTTCGCCGCCCAAGGCGCGGGTCTGGTGGAGTTCTGGCTGGTGTGGCTCGTGGTGGACGCCGTTGGCGTGCCGCTGCAGATCCAGTCCGGGCTGTACTTCTCCGCCGCCGTCTACGTGGTGTTCGCCGGACTGGTCGTGCACGGCTGGTGGAGCTGGAACCGCTCGGCGAGGGTCGCCGCGGCCCGCGAGCCCCAGGTCATGGCAGCATCCAGCTGAGCACCGGCGTGCTCTGACCGACCACGATCAGGCACATCACCAGCAGCAGCCCGACGCTCCACGGCAGCACCTTCCGCAGGAGTTTGCCCTCTTCGCCGGGCAGGTTGGCGGCCACGCAGGCGATGGTCAGGTTCTGCGGCGAGATCATCTTGCCGAGCACCCCGCCCGAGCTGTTGGCCGCGGCCAGCAGGTCCGCCGGAAGCCCGGTCTTGTTCGCCGCGGTGACCTGCAGCGCGCCGAACAGTGCGTTCGCCGAGGTGTCCGAGCCGGAGACCGCCACCCCGAACCAGCCGAGCACCGGGGACAGGAACGCCAGCCCCGCGCCGGCCGCGGCGATGAACGTGCCGATGGTGCTGTTCTGGCCGTCCAGGTTCATTACGTACGCCAGCGCGAGCACGCCGGTCACCGTCAGGATCGCGAACCGGAGCTCCTTGACCGTCGCCAGCCATTCGGCCGCCGTGTCGCTTGCCGAGACCTTCAGCGCGATCGCGGTCAGGATGCCCGCGAGCAGCACGAGAGTGCCACCGGTGTTCAGGAACGGCAGTGAGAAGACGTTGCCGGACACGGGCTTGCCCGTCGGACCGGCGATGTCGAGAAAGGGCCAGTGGAACTTCCAGGTCGCGGAGTCGAGCAGCTTCTTGATCGGCGGCAGCTGGCCCAGGGAGAAGATCACGATGATCAGCGCGTACGGCAGGTACGCCAGGACGATCTCGCGCCGCTCGTCGGGCCGCTCCAGTGTCGCCGTCCGCGTGCCGGTGAGCACCGAAGTCCGGACCTCCTCGGCGGCGGGCTTGCGGGAGGCGGGCAGCGCCACCAGCGCCGCGGCCCCGGCCAGTGCGGCGCCGATGTCGGCCAGCTGTGCGGAGACGTAGTTCGAGGCCAGGAACTGGACCACGCCGAACGCGACCCCGCAGACCAGCGCGGGCAGCCAGGTCTGGCGCAGCCCGCGTTTGCCGTCGACGATGATCACCAGCAGCAACGGCACGAACAGTGCGAGCAACGGCGTCTGCCGTCCGACGATCGACGCGACCTGGTCCAGCGGGAGGCCGGTGACCTGCGCGAGCGTCACCACTGGCGTGCCCATCGCGCCGAACGCCACCGGCGCGGTGTTGGCCACCAGCGCGACCACGGCGGCCTTGACCGGGCTGAAGCCGAGCGCCACCAGCATGACCGCGCTGATCGCGACCGGGGCACCGAACCCGGCGAGTGCCTCCATCAGCGCGCCGAAGCAGAACGCGATGATCAGCGCCTGGATCCGCGGATCGTCGGAAACCCGGCCGAACGAGCGGCGCAGGACGTCAAAATGGCCGGTCCGCACGGTGATCCGGTAGATCCACAGCGCGTTGACGACGATCCACAGGATGGGGAACAGCCCGAACGCGGCACCTTGCAGGCCGCCGGAGACGGCCTGCCCGACGGGCATGCCGTACACCGCGATGCCGACGACCAGCGCGACCGCCAGCCCGATCAGTGCGACGACGTGCGCTTTCATCCGGACGACCCCGAGCAGCACCAGCACGGTGGCCAGCGGGAGGATGGCGACCAGCGCGGACCAGGCCAGGGACCCCGCGAGCGGTGCGAGCTGCTGGACGAACAAGAGCCACCTCAGTTCCACGATGCGAAACCTGACTTTCACGACGTGGGCGAGATCCTCCTCACAACTTCGACGATCCGTCAACCGCCAGTAGTAGGTCACTGCCCGGTGAGCTCAATGGAGTAGCGCGGTGGCGGTGGATTCGCCGGAGTCGGGCGGCGGTCGGGAATTACTCGCCATCGCCGCGGATCCCTCACCTCGGCACGCCTCGCGATCATCGACGCCGCGGACGTCGTTTTAGCACGATCGCGCTAAAACCTGCGGAGTTGGAGACAGTGCGGCTGTATCGGAACTCGGGAGCCTGGAAATAGCACGGCTGGGCTAAAAACAGCGCTACCGGAAATAGCGCGGCCGCGCTAAAACCTGCCGGGGCCGTAGCGGTCTGCGGCGCTTCGCTGCCGAGACCCTGTTTTTAGCGCGGCTGTGCCAAAAAGAACCGGAAGTCGTCTCAGCGCAGAGTCGCGTGGGTCGGCCGCAGGTCGGCGATGGTGCGGACGCCCAGCAGCTGCATCGTGCGGGTCATTTCGGTGCGCAGGATGTCCACGGTCCGCTGGACGCCACGCTCGCCGCCGGCCATCAGGCCGTACAGGAACGCGCGGCCGATCAGCACCGCGTCGGCGCCGCGGGCCATGGCCGCCACAATGTCGCCACCCGACAGGATGCCGGTGTCGACCCAGACCTCGGCGTCGCCGTTGATCTCGTCGAGCGCGCGCGGGAGCAGCTCGAGGGGCGTCGGCGCGCGGTCGAGCTGGCGGCCGCCGTGGTTGGACAGCAGCACCGCGTCGGCGCCGTGCTTGACCACGTCGCGCGCGTCGTCGACGTTCTGGATGCCCTTGACCACGAGCTTGCCCGGCCAGGTGGACCGCACCCAGTCGAGGTCGTCGAAGTTCAGTGTCGGATCGAACAGCTTGTTGAGCAGCTCGGCCACGGTGCCGTCGAAATGGCTCAGCGAGGCGAACGTCAGTGGCTCGGTGGTCAGCAGATTGAACCACCACGCCGGGTGCATCGCCCCGTCGACGAAGGTCTTGAGAGTGAGCGCGGGCGGGATGGTCAGGCCGTTGCGCACGTCGCGCAACCGTGCCCCGGCGACCGGGGTGTCCACGGTCAGCATCAGGGTGTCGTAGCCGGCTTCCCAGGCCCGATTCATCAGATCTTCGCCCGCGCCGTGGTCATGCCAGACGTAGAGCTGGAACCATTTGCGAGCCTCGGGTGCGGCCTTCGCGAGGTCCTCGATCGAGGTCGTCGCCATGGTGGACAGTCCGATCGGGATGCCGTTGCGCTGCGCGACCCGCGCGACGGCGCTCTCGCCCTCGTGGTTCATCATCCGGGTGAACCCGGTCGGCGCGAAGGCGAACGGCAGCGCGGAGCGTTTGCCGAGAATCTCCACGCTTGTGTCCACATCGGACACGCCGCGGAGCACGTTGGGGTGGAATTCGATGCTGCGAAAGGCCTGCCTCGCCCGGCGCAGGCTGTCCTCGAGCTCGGCGGCGCCGTCGGTGTAGTCGAACGCCGCGCGCGGGGTGCGCTTGCGGGCGAGCGTGCGCAGGTCCGCGATCGTGTGCGCGTTGGCCAGCCGCCGGTCGGTCGGGTTGAGTACGATCGGCTTCGGGCGCAGCAACTGCTTGAGCTCGCTGGGCCGAGGCAAACGACGCTGGGTCACTCGATCATCCCTTTCCGACACGCATCGGCATACATCCGATGTCTAGCTTAGCTCCCCGGATTCCCGGCTGACGTGAACGGACCGTTTATGGCGGAATCTGCCATAAACGGTCCGTTCACGTCGCTTGAGCGCGGTGCTTACGCGGAGCCGGAGTCCGATGTTTGCGGACCCGCGGCGGAGATGTCGTCGATGCGGTACTTGCGGGCCGCTTCGACCACCTTCTCCTGGGCGATCTCGCCGCGCTTGGCGAGCGCGGTCAGCGTGCCGACCACGATCGACTCGGCGTCCACCAGGAACTTGCGGCGCGCTGCCGGGCGGGTGTCGGAGAAGCCGAACCCGTCCGTGCCGAGCGTCAGCATGTCGGTGGGCACCCACGGGCGGATCAGGTCCGGCACGGCGCGCATCCAGTCGGACACCGCGACGACCGGTCCGTTCGCCTTCGACAGCACCTCGGTCACGTACGGCACACGGACCGATTCGGCCGGGTGCAGCAGGTTGTCGTGATCGATCTCCACGGCTTCGCGGCGAAGTTCCGTCCACGAGGTCGCCGACCAGACCGTCGCCCGCACGCCCCACTCCTGCTCCAGGAGCTTCTGCGCCCTGAGCGCGTCGGGCATGGTGACGCCGGAGACCAGGATCTGCGCCTCCGGGCCTTCGCCCGTGGGGGCGTCGGCGTAGCGGTAGAGACCGCGCAGCAGGCCGTCGATGTCGAGGTTCTCGGGCTCGGCGGGCTGCTGGTAGGGCTCGTTGTAGATCGTCATGTAGTAGAAGATGTTCTCGCCGTTGCCGTCCGGCCCGGTCTCGCCGTACATCCGGCGCAGCCCGTCCTTGACGATGTGCGCGATCTCGAAGGACCACGCCGCGTCGTAGGCCACGACGGCCGGGTTGGTCGACGCCAGGAGCAGAGAATGCCCGTCGGCGTGCTGGAGACCTTCACCCGTGAGGGTGGTTCGGCCGGCCGTCGCGCCGATCACGAACCCGCGGGCCATCTGGTCCGCCGCCGCGTACAGCCCGTCACCGGTCCGCTGGAACCCGAACATCGAGTAGAAGATGTACATCGGGATCATCGGCTCGCCGTGCGTGGCGTACGAGGTGCCCACGGCGGTGAACGATGCCGTGGAACCGGCCTCGTTGATGCCTTCGTGCAGGATGACGCCCTGCTCGGACTCCTTGTAGGCCAGCATCAGCTTGGCGTCCACGGACGTGTAGGTCTGCCCGTGCGGGTTGTAGATCTTCGCCGTCGGGAACATCGAGTCGAGGCCGAAGGTGCGGGCCTCGTCCGGGATGATCGGCACGATCCGCTTGCCGATCTCCGGGTCCTTCGCCAGCTCGCGGATCAGCCGGACGAGGGCCATCGTGGTGGCCACCTCCTGCTTGCCCGAGCCCTTGCGGATGCCCTCGTAGAGCTTGTCGCCCGGCAGGACGAGGGCCTTCGACGACTTCGGGCGCCGCTCCGGCAGGTACCCGCCGAGCGCCTTGCGGCGGCCGACCAGGTACTCGATCTCGGGCGATTCCTTGCCAGGGTGGTAGTACGGCGGCAGCTTCGGGTCCCGCTCGAGCTCCTCGTCGCTGATCGGGATGCGCTGGGCGTCCCGGAAGAGCTTGAGGTCGTCGAGGGTGAGCTTCTTCATCTGGTGCGTGGCGTTGCGGCCCTCGAACGACGAACCGAGGCCGTAGCCCTTGATCGTGTGCGCGAGGATCACGGTCGGCTGGCCGTGGTGCTCCATGGCCGACTTGTACGCGGCGTAGACCTTGCGGTAGTCGTGGCCACCGCGCTTGAGGTTCCAGACGTCCGCGTCGGACAGGTCGTTGACCAGTTCCTTGGTCCGCGGGTCGCGGCCGAAGAAGTGCTCGCGGACGTACGCGCCGTCGTTGGCCTTGTAGGTCTGGTAGTCCCCGTCCGGGGTGGTGTTCATCAGGTTGACCAGTGCGCCGTCGCGGTCCGCGTGCAGCAGCGAGTCCCACTCGCGGCCCCAGATGACCTTGATGACGTTCCAGCCGGCGCCGCGGAAGTACGACTCCAGCTCCTGGATGATCTTGCCGTTGCCGCGGACTGGGCCGTCGAGTCGCTGCAGGTTGCAGTTGATCACGAAGGTCAGGTTGTCGAGGCCCTCGCCGGCGGCCACGTGGATCAGGCCGCGCGATTCCGGCTCGTCCATCTCGCCGTCGCCGAGGAACGCCCAGACGTGCTGGTCCGAGGTGTCCTTGATGCCGCGGTCGCGCAGATAGCGGTTGAACCGCGCCTGGTAGATCGCGTTCATCGGGCCGAGGCCCATGGACACCGTCGGGTTCTCCCAGAACTCCGGCATCAGCCGCGGGTGCGGGTACGACGGCAGGCCGCCGCCCTCACCGGCGTGCGAGTACTCCTGGCGGAAGCCGTCGAGCTGCTGCTCGGTCAGCCGGCCTTCGAGGAACGCGCGGGCGTAGATGCCGGGGGAGGCGTGGCCCTGGATGAAGATCTGGTCGCCGCCGCCGGAGTGGTCCTTGCCGCGG
This sequence comes from Amycolatopsis sp. H20-H5, assembly GCF_035828755.1. NCBI lineage: Bacteria > Bacillati > Actinomycetota > Actinomycetes > Pseudonocardiales > Pseudonocardiaceae > Amycolatopsis > Amycolatopsis sp. H20-H5. The sequence continues at coordinate 21,465 of NZ_JAYMZS010000066.1, forward strand.
AAGAAGTGGTTGAAGCCCACCTCGTACAGCGCAGCGGACGAGGCATAGGTCGAGATGTGCCCGCCGACGCCGACGCCGGGCCGCTGAGCGCGGTGCACCATGATCGCCGCGTTCCAGCGGATGTACGCACGGTAACGACGCTCGATCTCTTCGTCACCGGGGAACCAGGGTTCGTTCTCGGTCGGGATGGTGTTGACGTAGTCCGTCGAGGTGAGCGACGGGACGCCGACGTTCCGCTCCCGGGCCCGCTCCAGCATCCTCAGCATCAGGTATCGGGCGCGCTGCTGACCACCCCTGGCCAGCGCCTCGTCGAATGAGTCGAGCCATTCGGCTGTCTCTTCCGGGTCGATGTCGGGCAGGTGCGCCGCCAATCCGTCTCGGATTACGCGGACGCGTGCCGGGCTCTCCTTGCCGGAGGCGCCGTCGTTCTGCGGGGCCAAGGGGTCTCCTTGCGAAAAGTTGTAGCTGGTCATGCTCGTACGCGGGTGTGTTCGCCTGTTACATGTTCGTCGCCGGTCCGGCTCCCGTCATCGCTACTTGGCGGTAACTTGGCCGACCCGGCTGCGCCACGCCCCGCGCGCGGTTGTATCGCGCGCGCGTTTTCTCTACCAGACTAGGGGAGAGGTGTGCGGGGGTATCGAGCGCGGCACCCGAGAGCCCCCGAATTGGCGTCGCGGGAGTGGGGGGAAAGCCCGTACGCTGCGACACGAGTTGTCGAAGATCCGGTGTGGACGGTTGCGCGCAGCGCCTCACCAGTGTTCGCTATCGGCATCCGTGTACCCGAGTGTGGTGGCTTGCCCGGTCCGTTGGGCTGAACAGGGCAGCACATTCCGTCGTAAGTTGGAGGAGTGACAGCAGTGGTCGCCGCTGGAGACGCTGATCAGAACAGCGTCGCCGAAAGGCTTGGGATCAAGCCCGACATGGTGGTCCAGGAGATCGGCTGGGACGAGGACGTCGATGACGATCTTCGTGCCGCCATCGAAGAGCAGATCGGCGGTGACCTCCTCGACGAGGAAGCCGACGAGGTCATCGACGTGGTGCTGCTGTGGTGGCGCGACAACGACGGTGACCTCGGGGATGCGCTCATCGACGCCCGGACCCCGCTCAACGAGCACGGAGTGATCTGGGTACTGACCCCCAAGACGGGACAGCCAGGGCACGTCGAGCCGAGCGAGATCGCCGAAGCGGTGCCCGCAGTCGGGCTGTCGCAGACCGCCAACATCAGTGCGGGCCCTGGCTGGGCAGGTACGAGGCTGGTGTCGCCGAAATCGAAGACCAAGCGGTGAGACGAGGCGGGCGATCCTGACACGATAGGGTTGCCGGGAAGACTTGTCCGCTCTGGAGAGGAATCCCCGGTATGGCCGTCGAGGTCGGGTCGCAAGCCCCGGAGTTCAAGCTCAACGACTACAACAAGCAGCCCGTCGCGCTGTCGTCCTTCCGCGGTGACAAGCCCGTCCTGCTGGTCTTCTACCCGTTCGCCTTCAGTGGAATCTGCACGGGCGAGCTGTGCCAGCTCAGGGACGAGTTCGCCGAGTACGACGGCCAGGGCGTGCAGATCCTCGGCGTGTCGGTCGACACCCCGTTCGCGCTCAAGGCGTGGGCGGAGCAGCAGGGCTACCAGTTCCCGCTGCTGTCGGACTTCTGGCCGCACGGCGACGTCGCCAAGGCCTACGGCGTGTTCCACGAGGAAGCGGGCCTGGCGGTCCGCGGCACGTTCCTGATCGACAAGGAAGGCGTCGTCCGCTACGCCGAGGTCAACGGACCTGGCGAGGCGCGCGACCAGCAGTCCTGGAAGAAGGCCGTGGCCGAGCTGGTCTGAGCCTTTCGGGTGACGTCCTGGAGTACCTCCGGGGCGTCACCCTTCCCGGGCGCATAGCTCAGCGGGAGAGCACTCGGTTTACACCCGAGCGGTCGTAGGTTCGATCCCTACTGCGCCCACCCACCCGGCTTCGCCGAGCTCGTGCCACCCCGCGGCGTTCGACATGTTCGTGACCATCGCTGCGGAAACGGCCGCCAAGGCGCGGCATGACCCGCGCTCGAACGGTCACACGTCTCCTGCGACGGGCTGATCTGGCGGGCGTTCTTCGGCGAACGAACCGTCAGGCCGCGTGCCAGGCGAACGGCTCCAGCGCTTCGTCCAGCGGCGCGCGGGTGAGCCGGTTCGCGAGCGTGGACATCGTGTAGGTGCCGATGCCGAGGACGACCTCCAAGGCGTTTTGGACGGTGTAGCCGTGGTCCAGGAACGCTCGCACCTCGGTGTCGCCGACGTCTCCTGCGGTCGCGAGGACCTCCAGGGTGAAGAGCCGGACGGCCTCCAGTCGCTCGTCCGGTAGGGGTTTTCCGTCCCGCAACGCGGCGACGAGCTCGGGACTCGCGGCGAGCGACGTCAGCTTCGCCGTGTGCATGGCGACGCAGATGTGGCAGGCGTTGCGGGTCGCGACGGTCATCACGACGACCTCGCGGGCCATTGGCTCCAACGTCGTCGATTCGAAGAGCTTGGAGAGCTTGAGGAAGCCGTTGAGCAGTTGCGGTGAGGTGGCCAGCCGGGCGACCGCGATGATGACGCGCCCACCCGGGCTGGCGGTGGCGCGTAGGGCGGGGACGGCCGCGGGTGGGGCGGACTCGAAAGTGTGGTCGGGGAACAGGGACGGTGACAAGGATTCCTCCAGGGAAGGTAGATTCGACAACGTGGTTGACGAAAAGGTAAACCAAGTTGTCGAATCTGGCAAGGGCTTCGAGTTGCCTCTGCTGCTGTTCGCGGGGTTCCGTTCGCTCATCGACGAGCTGCACGCCGAGCTGGCGCGCCAAGGGCATCCGGATGTGCGCCCCGCGTACGGGTTCGCGATGCAGGCCATCGGCCTGGCCGGGGCGACCGCCAGCGAGGTGGGCAGGCGCCTGGGCGTGTCCAAGCAGGCCGCGGGCAAGACGGTGGACCGGCTGACGGCGCTTGGGTACGCCGCACGGGTGGACGACGCGGCGGATGCCCGACGCAAGCTCGTCCGGCTCACCCCGCGCGGGGTCGACGCGCTCGCCCGCTCGGCCGCGATCTTCGACGAGCTGTGGGCGCGCTGGGCCCGGACGCTGGGCGCCGGGCGGGTCCGGGCGCTGGAGTCGGACCTGCGTGCCGTCGTCGGGCCTCGCGGGTTCGGGCTCGACGTCGCCGGGTGGTTCGGTGGCTGAGGGCGATCCTCGCGTGACCGCGCTGGCAGCTCGGTCCGGCTTCGGGTTGGGTGGGAGCGTGAGTTACTGGAATCCGCTGCCCTCCGCGCGCGATCTCGTCGGCCGGCGCGAGCGCGGCCCGTGGTTCGAGGGTGTCTGGGCGGAACGCAACCCGCGCAACGTGCCGGGCCCGTTCTACGGGGCGAGCACCGACACGTGCTGGACCGGCCGGCTCGAGGCGCCGCACAATGTTCTCTACGACGAAAACGGCAGGGAGTTCGTCTACCGGCAGCCCGGCACGGCCGCTGAGGTCAGCGCCGTGCTCTCGGCCGCCGAGAGTGAGGCGTTCTGTGGTTACGCCGCAGACGGCGACCTCCACTGGACCCCGGATCTGGTCCGTGGCTGGTGGGGTGAGCGGGCGGGGCTGCGGGAGTGGATCGATACGCGGATCCCGCTGGCGGAAGAGCTCCAGGACGTGGCCGGTGCGCTGCGCGACTTCCGGCAGAGTCTGGACGGGGAGCTGGAGGGCCGGCTGCGCGCGTATGTTTTTTGGCTCGTGGAGCGACGTACACCACGCGAAGGCGAAGCGCTCCCAGAGCTCTAGGCGGCGTAGCGTGCCTGGCAGGAACGGGTTACGGCGATCGGAGACCAGGTGGACGCGGAGGACTTCGGTCAGGTGCTCGCGGCGGTGCGCGAATTCGTCCGCAAGGAGGTCGTGCCGCGCGAGACGGAGATCGACGAACGGGACGAGATCCCGGCCGTGCTCCGCGACAAGGCCGCCGAGCTCGGCCTGTTCGGCTGGGCGCTGCCCGAGGAGTACGGCGGGCTCGGCCTGCGCATGGCCGAGGACGTGCGGCTGGCGATCGAACTGGGCTACACCACGCCCGCCTTCCGCTCGCTATTCGGCACCAACAACGGCATCGCCGGGCAGGCGATCGTCAACTACGGCACCGAGCAGCAGCGTGCCCGCTGGCTGCCGCGGCTCGCGGCCGGTCAGGCGATCGCGTCGTTCGCGCTCACCGAGACCGAGGCCGGTTCCGATCCGAGCGGGCTGAGCAGCCGCGCGGTGCGCGACGGCGATCTCTACCGGCTCAGCGGCACCAAGCGGTTCATCACCAACGCGCCGCTCGCCGAGCTGTTCGTCGTGTTCGCCAGGACCGGACCGGAGCCGACCGGGCGGCACGGGATCACCGCGCTGCTGGTGCCATCGGGCTCGGCCGGGGTCACCGTCGGCCCGCACGACGCCAAGATGGGACAGGCAGGCGCGTGGACGTCGGAGGTGTTCTTCGACGACGTGGAGGTCCCGGTCGACGCGGTGATCGGGGATGAGGGCCAGGGATTCCGCATCGCCATGGCCTCGCTGGCCCGCGGCAGGCTGCACATCGCGGCACTGTGCGTCGGCATGGCCGAGCGGGCGCTCGCCGAGGCCGTCGAACACGCCAGGACCACCCGTCAGGGTGGCAAGCCGATCGGGGAACACCAGCTCGTCCAGGCGCTGCTGGCCGAATCCCACGTCGAGCTGGTCGCCGGGCGCGCGATGGTGCACGAAGCGGCCGCGGCCTACGACTCCGGCGAGGATCGCAAGCTCGGGCCGTCCTCGGCGAAGCTGTTCTGCACCGAGATGCTCGGCCGGGTGGCAGACCGGGCGGTGCAGGTGCACGGCGGGATGGGCTATATGCGCGGGGTCACCGTGGAGCGCATCTACCGCGACGCCCGGCTCTTCCGCATCTACGAGGGCACGAGCGAGATCCAGAAGCTCGTCATCGCCCGGCAGCTGCTCGACCCGCGCTGACCGCCACGGAATCGGCGGCTCGGCCCGCTAGCGCCGGAGCGAATCCAGGTGACGCCGGAGCACGCGGACCATCAGCTCCGGCGAGGTGTGTTCGGGCCGGTCCGTGGCGGCCATCGCGAGGCCCTCAAGCAGGACGGCCAGGCGTTCCGTCTCCAGATCGACGTCGAGCTTCTTGATCAGATTGCCGCCACGGGCGGCCTCGGTCAGCAAGCGCTTCACCAGTGCCCGGGTGCCCTTGGGCACTTTCGCGGTGTCTTCGGCGAGCTTCGGCTTGGTGCGGGCCACGGCCGAGAACGCGAGCCAGACCTCGGTCTCCGCCAGCCGCTCCGCGTCCAGCGGCAGGAGTTCGCCGAGCAGCCGCTCGGTCAGCTCCATCCGCTTCTCCCGGGTGCTGGCCGGTGCCTTCAGCTCCTCGACGTGCGCGTACAGCCGGACGAGCACCCGCTCGACCAGGATCCGCACGGCGAAGAGGATCAGTTCGTCGTGACTGACGAAGTAGTGGCGGATCGAGCCGACGACGAGGCCGGCCTCCACGGCGACGCCGCGGAGCGACGCCTGTGCGAGCCCGTCGCGACGGATCACCCGGTAGACCGCTTCGGCGATCTCGATCCGCCTGGCCGCTGAATCCACGATCTTGGGCATGGTGGCTTTTATAGCACGATCGTGCTTCTATTTATTTAGCACGATCGTGCCATAAAATGCGGAGGAGGGCTCAAGCCAGTTTTTCGACCTCCCGCACCAGCAGGTCGACCTCGTCCTCGGTGTTGAAGTAATGCACCGACGCCCGGATCATGTCGGGAAGCTCCCTGGCGGTGAAGTCGTATTGTGCGGAGGAGCGTGAGGAGACGCTCGTGTTGATCCGCGCTTCGCTGAGCCGGGTCTTGACCTCGGCCGCCGGGGTGCTCGCCACGCTGAACGTGACGATTCCGCAGCGGCGTGCACCCTGGTCGTGGACCCGGACACCGGACAGCTCACCCAGCCGCGTGCGTAGTGTCGCGGCCAGCGCGGAGACCCGCTCGTCGATCGCGGACAGACCCCAGTCCAGCGCGTAGTCGACGGCGACGCCGAGCCCCAGCATGGCGGCGAAATCCCTTTCCCAGGACTCGAACCGCTTGGCCGTCGGGTTGAGTTCGTATTCGGTGGGGGAGACCCACTGCGCGGAGTGGAGGTCGAGCATCGCGGGCTCCAGGCTGTCGCGCAGCTCGGGGCGCACGTAGTGGAATCCGGTGCCGCGTGGTCCGCGCAGGTACTTCCGGCCGGTGACGCTCAGCGCGTCGCACCGGATCCGCTGCACGTCGAGGTCCAGCTGGCCCGCCGACTGGCAGGCGTCGAGCAGGAACGGGATCCCGGCCGCCGCGGCGACCTCACCGATCTCTTCGGCGGGATTGACCAGGCCGCCCTGCGTGGGCACGTGGGTCACCGCGATCAGCTTGACCCGTCCGTCGAGCCGCCGGCGCAGGTCCGCGACGTCGAGCTGGCCGCTCTCGTCGTCGTCGACCACCTCGACCGTGGCGCCGGTTCGCCGGGCCACCTGCAGGTAGGCGATCGCGTTGCTCGCGTACTCGGACCGGCAGGTCAGGATCCGGTCGCCCGCGCCGAACCCGAGTGCGTAGAAGATCGACTGCCACGACCTCGTCGCGCTGTCGGTGATCGCGATGTCCTCGGCCTGGGCGTTGAGCAGCCGTGCGAGCGACACGTAGACGCCGTCGAGTCGCTCGGCGACGTCCGCCGCCGCCTCGTAACCGCCCTTGACCGACTCGGCGCGCAGGTGCTCGATCACGGTCTCGGTCACCCTGGCCGGGGGCAGCGAGGAGCCGGCGTTGTTGAAATGGACCACCTCGGAACAGCCCGGAGTGTCCGCGCGGGCCCGCTGGACGTCTGCTTCCTGAATGCTGGTCATATTTACTGAATACAGTACGACTCAACTGCATGCAATACTGTGGACATGCCTAAAGACCTTCTGCGCCGCGACCTCGCCGAGGAGGTCACCGCCCGCGTGCTCGACGGACGGCTGGCGGCGGACAGCCGGGTCAACGAGGTGCACCTCGCCCGCGAGCTCGGTGTCAGCCGGACGCCGCTGCGTGAGGCCATGATCGGCCTCGCCGATCGTGGACTGCTCGTGTCCGCGCCCGGGCGCGGCTTCCTGGTGCCCGCGTTCGACCTCGCGGAGGCTCGCAGGCTCTACCCGCTGGTCGCCGAGCTGGAGGCGCTCGGCCTGCGCTGGACCTCGCCCGAGGACCTCACCGGGGTCACCGACGGGCTCGACCGGATCGCCGACGAGATGGCCGCCGCGTGCACCGCGTCGGCCGATCTGTCCGAGATGGACGACCGCTGGCACACCCTGCTGCTCTCGCGGTGCACCAACTCGCACCTGCTGAGGCTGATCGCGCAGACCAAGCCTCTGCTCAAGCGCTACGACACCTCGTACTTCGGCGGGCCGGAGCGGGCGCTGGAGAGCGTCGAGGAGCATCGCCGGATCGCCGAGCTGATCCGCGCATCGGACCTGCCTGCGGCGTCCGCGCTGCTGGTCCGGAACTGGGTGAAGACGGTGGCTTTTCTGGGAACGGGGGACTGAACGCGATGATGGTGCTGGCACAGCTGAGTGACATCCACCTCGACGGCGGGTCTCGCGCGGACGAACGCGCGGCCCGCGTGATGGCCTACCTCGAGGCGCTGCCGACACCGGTCGACGTCGTCCTGGCCACCGGCGACCTCGCCGACCACGGCGAGCTCGACGAGTACCGCCGCGCCGCGGAACTGCTGAAGTCATCGTCGTTCCCGGTGTTCACCTGCCCGGGAAACCACGACCGGCGCTCGGCCTACCGGGAGGCGCTGCTCGGCGTGCCGCCCAGCGAGGAACCGGTCAACGAGGCGCACCACGTCGACGGCGTGCTCTTCGCGCTGTGCGATTCGAGCGTCCCCGGCAAACCCGAAGGGTTCCTCTCCGACGAGACACTGGAGTGGCTCGACCGGGAGCTCACCGAGTCCGAGGGGCCCGCGTTCGTCTGCTTCCACCACCCGCCGGTCGAGCTCGGCATCCCCGCCGTCGACGCGATGCGGCAGTTCGGCGAGGAGCGGCTCGCGGCGGTCATCGAGCGGCATCCGCGCGTGTCCGCCCTGCTCTGCGGGCACGCCCACACCCCGGCCGCCACCACCTTCGCCGGACGGCCGCTGCTGGTCGCGCCCGGTGTCACCTCGACCACGCGGCTGTTCTTCGAGCCTGGCGGAGCGCGCGGCTGGGCTGACGGCGGTCCGATCGACCACGACCTGCCGCCGATGCTTTCGCTTCACCTGCTGCACGACGACGGCAGGCTGACCACGCACCACCGGGTCGTCACCGCTTGACCGGTGGGGTCAGCCGGTGAAGACCGGCAGCGTGATCTGTGACGGACGCGCGGGATCGTGGAACAGCTCGAACCGGCACGGTTTCCCGTCGACGGCCTCGCCCGCCGGCTGGCCCGTGCCGTGGTTGCGGACGAACCGGGGGAACGCGCCACCGGCGACCTGCAGCCGCAGCCGGTGCCCGCGCCGGAACCGGTACGCCGTCGGGGACAGCGAGACCTCGGCCGTCACGACACCGTCCGCGTCGGCCTCCGGCGCACCCGGGCGCAGCCGCAGGATGCCGTCGGTGACGTTGCGCGAGACGCCCCGCTTGTCGACGTCGCACAGCCGCACGAACACGTCCGCGTGCCCGAGATCGGTGCGCAAGTACACCCTCGCGCTCACCTCGCCGATGACGTCGAGGTCGTTGTCGAGTGGGGTGCCGGTGAACACCAGCACGTCGTCGCGCGCCTCGACCGCCTGGTTGTCGCGCTGCTTGTTGGCGCCCATCAGCAGCGGGCCGCCGACCGACGGCGTCGGGTCCGCCGGGTCGTAGGTGAACCGGTCGGGCGTCGACTCGGCGGGTTCGTGCGCCAGTCCCCCGATCGAGCGCAGGTACAGCGGGGTGGCGGTGGACTTCGGCGGCCAGTGGTCGAAGTCGAGCCACCGCGACGCCTGCTGCAGGTAGAGCCGGACCGGGGACTGCTGGAGCTGGCTGCGATCGTCCAGCAGATGCGCCGAAAGCCAGGAGACCTGGTCGCCGATCAACGTCTTCAGGCTCGCCGGCTCGCCGTGGGACCAGGGCCCGATCGTGATCCGGCTGGTCCGCCCGGCCGCCCGGAGTTCCTTGAAGTCGCGCAGCTGCCCGGAAAGGAACAGGTCGTACCAGCCGGTCACCATGCTCGTCGGCGTCGTCAGCCCGGCGACGGTCCCGCGATGGTCGGACGGTGCCCAGAACTCGTCACCGGGTTCGCCGTGCGCCGCGACGTCCTGCAGGAACCGCACCGGCCTGCCGATCGCGGCGACGTCGGCGGCGTTGACCGGCAGGTGCGCCATCGCCCGGCGGGTCCGCCTGTCCTGCACCGGGTTGGGCAGCCCCGCGAACCGTTCTTCCTGACGCCCGATCAGCGCGGACCACGACACCATGTCGTCGGCCGCGAGCACCCCGCCGGGGTAGAAGGCGGACGTGAACTCGGAGGCGGTGATGGCCAGGCACATCGCTTCGAGCGGCGGGTCGAGGTACCCGGCCACGGCCCATTGCGTGTGGCCGAGATAGCTGGCGCCCGCCATGGCGAGCCTGCCGTCGCACCACGGCTGCGCCCGCAGCCAGTCGATCGTCGCCAGCCCGTCCTCGCGTTCGAGGTGGAACGGGCGGAATTCCCCACCGGAGCCGAACGTGCCGCGCGTGCTCTGGATGACCGTCTGCAGCCCGCGGCGGGCGAAGGACTGGCCGAACAGCTTGCTGAGCAGCCCTCGCCTGCCGTACGGGGTGCGGATCAGCACGACCGGCCTCGGCTCGCCGCCCGGCGTCGTGTGCCGGTCGGCGAGCAGCCGCACGCCGTCGGGCATCGGGATCTCGAGGTCCCGCAGTACGACGGGGTTGGGTACTTCGGCCTCGGGCAGGCCGAGCACCCGGTCGACTAGTCTTTCCAGCACGTGAGGTCGCCTTTCGCCACGGATGATCAAGCTCCCCCCGGTTTCGACGTTACCTGAGCTTCGCGAGTGTCTCCGGCTTGAGCAGTTCGGCCAGCCTTTCCGCGGGCAGCAGCCCCCGTTCGATGACCAGCTCGGCCACCCCGCGCCCGGTTTCCAGCGCCTCCTTGGCGATCTCGGTCACCGCCGCGTAGCCGATGCTGGGGTTCAGCGCCGTCACCAGCCCGATCGAGTTCTCCACGTAGCCGCGCATGACCGCGGGGTTGGCGGTGATGCCGGAGACGCACCGCTGCGCGAGCACCACACATGCCGACCGCAGGTGGGTGATGCTCTCGGAGAGCGAGTGCAGGATCAGCGGCTCGAACGCGTTGAGCTGCAGCTGCCCGGCCTCGGCGGCCATGGTGATCGCGACGTCGTTGCCGATCACCTCGAAGGCGACCTGATTGACCACTTCGGGGATGACCGGGTTGATCTTGCCGGGCATGATCGACGACCCCGCCTGCACCGGCGGCAGGTTGATCTCGTTGAGTCCGGCACGCGGGCCGGACGAGAGCAGCCGGAGGTCGTTGCAGCTCTTGGACAGCTTCACCGCGATGCGCTTGAGCACCCCGGACAGGTGAACGAAGGCGCCGCAGTCTTGGGTCGCCTCGATCAGGTCGGCCGCGGTGACCACCGGCAGCCCGGTGATCTCCGCGAGATGGCGGCAAGCCAGCTCGGCGTAGCCCTCGGGCGCGTTCAGGCCGGTGCCGATCGCGGTGGCGCCAAGATTGATCTCGTGCAGCAGGGTGACGGCCTCGGTCAGCCGCAGCCGGTCCTCGCCGAGCATCACCGCGTAGGTGCCGAACTCCTGGCCCAGCGTCATCGGCACGGCGTCCTGCAGCTGCGTGCGGCCCATCTTCAGCAGGTCGTGGAACTCGACGGCCTTCGCCGCGAACGCCTCCTGCAGCACGATCATCGCTTCGGACAGCTCGCGCACCGCGATGATCGTCGCGACGTTCACCGCGGTGGGGTACGCGTCGTTGGTCGACTGGCTGAGGTTCACTTGCTCGTTCGGGTGTACGCGGGCGTAGTCGCCCTTGGCGTGGCCGAGCAGCTCCAGCGCCCGGTTCGCGATCACCTCGTTGGCGTTCATGTTCGTCGAGGTCCCGGCACCGCCCTGGATGACGTCGACGACGAACTCGCCGTGCAGGGCGCCGCCGCGAATCTCCCGGCACGCGCCCACGATGGCGTCCGCGATCTCCGGGCTGAGCAGGCCGAGTTCGGCGTTCGCGCGGGCGGCGGCCTCCTTGACCGACGCGAGCGCCTCGATCAGGTGCGGGTACGCCGAGATCGTGGTGCCGGTGATGGGGAAGTTCTCCCGCGCCCTGGCGGTGTGCACGCCCCAGTAGGCGTCGGCGGGAACGTCCTTGTCCCCCAGCAGGTCGTGCTCGACTCGGGTGCTCATATCCGGCTTTCCGTGTTCGAAGGGGAGTGGTCGGCCAAGGTGCCGGTGACGCGCAGGTTCGCGTCGCCGGAGAAGTGGGCGAGGGCGGCGCGGTCGACGCCGCAGAGCGCGAGCGCCGCCGCGAGCACGGGCTTACGCGCGCGGTCGGCGCCGTCGGCGATCTTGATCGCGACCGCGGTGCCGTCGGGCAGCGCGGCGACCTGGACCGCCTCGAAGCCGTCCTTGGCGATCAGGCCGGGTACCGCCTTCATCAACGCGGTCACGTCCCGCCGGGTCCCGGCGACCAGCTCGGGGTGCTGCCGGATCGCCTGTGCGACAAGCCCTTCGGCGGTCTCCGGGCCGCCGGCGGCGATCTTGCCGATCGCCGTTGCCAGGCCACGCAGCGACAGCGCGAACAGCGGCGCGCCGCAGCCGTCGACGGCTACCTTGGCGATCGGCTGCCCGGTCAGGTCCGCCACCGTGTCCGCGATGGCCCGCTGCAGCGGGTGTCCGGGGTCGAGATAGTCCGCGGTGGACCAGCCGTTGACCCGGCAGGTCGCGAGCATCGCCGCGTGCTTGCCGGAACAGTTGTGCGCGATCCGGCTCGGCGCCCGCCCGGCGGCGATCCACGCCTCGCGCTCGGCCACGTCGAACGGGAGGTCCTCCGGCGTGCGGAGGTCGTCCTCGGTGAAGCCGAATTCCCCGAGCACGGCACGCACCTTCTCGAGGTGGAAACGCTCACCGGAGTGACTCGCCGCGCTCAACGCCGTCGCGGCTGTGTCCAGCGGGGTCCCGAGCCTGAGCATCGCCGTTGCCTGCAACGGTTTCGCCGCGGAACGCGGGTAGAACGCCACTTCGGCGTCGCCCGCCTGGAACAGCGTCGAGCGGTCCGGCCCCAGCACGAGCGCCGAGCCGTGGTGCACGCCTTCGACCATGCCCTCGCGCATCAGGTGCACGAGCGGCTCGTGGACGGGCGTGCGGATCTCGGGAGCGCCGGTCACGAGTCCGCCTTCTCGAACGCGCTCATGTCGATGCGCTTACGGACACCGAACCAGCCCGCGACCAGCGCCAGCGCGATGACCGGCAGTGCCAGCAGGGTGATGCGGCCGGTCTCGTCGAAGCCCATCAGCACTACGACCCCGGCCAGGAACACCAGCGTGACGATCTCGGTGACCGGCGAACCCGGCAGCTGGAAGCTCGGGCGCGTCAGCTTGCCCTCCTTGGCACGACGGACGAACAGGAGGTGACAGATGATGATGATCGCCCAGGTCGCGAGGATGCCGATCGCGGCGAAGTTCAGCACGATCTCGAAGGCCTCCGCGGGCACCAGGTAGTTCAGGCCTACACCCAGCACACAGACGGACGCGGTGAGCAGGATCCCGCCGTAGGGCACCTGGTTCTTGTTCATCACCCCGGTGAACCTCGGCGCCGACCCGGCCATCGACATCGAGCGCAGGATGCGGCCGGTGGAATACAGACCGGAGTTGAGGCTCGACATCGCGGCGGTGAGCACCACGAGGTTCATCACGCTGCCCGCGGACGGCACGCCGATGTGCGAGAGCACGGTGACGAACGGGCTTTCCTTTCTGTTATAGGCGTCCCACGGCATGAGCATCGCCAGCAGGACGACGGAGCCGACGTAGAAGACGGCGATCCGCCACATGATCGAGTTGATCGCCTTCGGCATGATCTTCTCGGGGTTCTCGGTTTCACCCGCGGCGACGCCGACCAGCTCGATCGCGGCGTAGGCGAACACGACGCCCTGCACGATCAGGATCATCGGGATGATGCCCGCGGGGAAGATTCCGCCGTGGTCGGCGATCAGCTGCGGGCCGGGCGTGGCGCCGTCGATCGGGTGCTGGGTGACCAGCAGGAAAATGCCGATCAGCATGAAGATCACCAGCGCGGCGACCTTGATGATGGCGAACCAGAACTCCATCTCGCCGAACAGTTTCACCGAAACGAGGTTCAGCGTCAGCACGACCGCCAGCGCGATCAGCGCGAGCACCCATTGCGGGATCGGCGTGAAGAACGACCAGAAGTGCGCGTACAGCGCGATCGCGGTGATGTCGGCGATACCGGTGGTCGACCAGTTGAGGAAGTGCATCCAGCCCGCGACGAACGCGCCCTTCTCGCCCATGAACTCCCGCGCGTAGGACACGAAAGCGCCTGAGGACGGGCGGTGCAGGATCAGCTCGCCGAGCGCGCGCACCACGAAGAACGCGAAGAGCCCGCACACGGCGTAGACGATCGCGAGCGCGGGGCCAGCCTGCGCGAGACGTCCGCCCGCGCCGAGGAACAGCCCGGTGCCGATCGCGCCGCCGATGGCGATCATGTTGATGTGCCGGGCTTTCAGCGACTTGCTGTAGCCCGCGTCGCCGGCGTCGACGTGCTGGGATTTTTGGCCGGGTTGGTGGGTGATCTGGTCGGTCACGGTGTTACTCGTCCCCGTTCGGGTCTTTCGCGTGGCCAGGCCGCACGATGGTGGTGAGGGTGTCCTCGACGTGCTGCAGGTGATCAGTCATCGCGTCGATCGCCGACTGTTCGGAGCTTTCGGCGATCGCGGTCACGATCCGCCGGTGCTCGACGTTCGACCGCCCGCGGCGGTCGCCCAGCTGGTTGAGAAACGAGGACTGCCGCGCGAGGGCGTCGCGGATCTCTTCGATGACCTTGCCGAACACGGGGTTGCCCGAGGCCTGGGCGATGGTGATGTGGAACAGCGAGTCCAGCGCGACCCAGGCGGTGTTGTCGGTTTCGAGGTCCATCCGCTCGATCAGGTGCCCGAGCAGGTCGAGGTCGTCGGAGCTGCGCCGCAGCGCCGCGTAGCCGGCGACCGGGATTTCGACGTGGCGGCGGACCTCGAACAGGTCGCGGGCCGAGTACGGCCCGAAGGTCGGGTTCTCCGCGGGACCGTCCGCGGTCACGAAAGTGCCGATGCCGGTGCGCGAGACAGTCAGGCCGAGCGCCTGTAGCCCGCGCAGCGCCTCCCGGATGACCGACCGGCTGACCTCGAACTCTTTCGCGAGGCTCACTTCAGAGGGCAGTTTGTCGCCGACGGCGTAGTCGCCCCGCTCGATCCCGCCGCGGAGATAGGCCAGGACGGCCTCCATGGCACTCACTCGCCGGAGACCCTGTCCGGCTGTCTGGCTGTCAGACAGGTTCATGAGACGAGATCCTGTGTCCCGGTGGACACGTTGTCAAGTGTTAGTGACGGTTAACTTCGGGGCGAGAGTGCGCGCACCCAGGTGGCGGCCAGGAATGGGAAGCCCGTGGTGAGCGCTCTGGCAGGTCCGGAGGTCGGGTTCCCCGGCCAGGCCAGCCGCGTCCTCTGGCAGGAGCTCGTCCGTGCCCGGCCAGCGTGGGGAGACCGAACCTGCCGGGCGCGGGGGACTGCGTGGCACGGCCCGGCGCCCTGCTGCCCAGTCAGGCGGCGACGGATTCAGTGAGTCCGTCGCAGCCTGATGATGTCGGCGGTCGCGTGGTCGTGAACGACGCGCCCGGCAGCGTCAGGTCGGTCACCGGCGAAATCGCCGCGACGCCGTCACGTGGTCGTTCACTCGTTGCCGGGCCGCGCGCGCATGCACGCTCGCTGCCCAGGTCCGCGCCGTGGAGGTGAAGCCGCAGTCGTGGGCGACCGTCGTCATCCGCGGCTCAGTGCGATCACCGGGAACGGCCGAGCGGTCTTGGCCTGGTGTTCGGCCAGCTTCGGGAACGCCGCCGCCTGGGCGGCGAACAGCCGTTCCCGCTCGTCATCGGCCACTTCGGCCGCCCGTGCTTCGAACGTCTCGCCGTTCGCCTACCGTGACGAGCGGCTGGGCCGTCAGGTTCCGGTGCCAGTCCGGGTGGCCGGGCGCGCCGCCGTTCGCGGCGAACACGACGAACCGGCCGCCGTCGGCGAGGTAGAGCATCGGGGTCGTGTGCGGGTTCCCGGTGCGCGAGCCGGTGGTGGTGAGCAGCAGCGTCGGAGGCCCGTCGCCCTGGCCGCCGTTCGCGCGGAAGTCCGCGATCACGCGGTGGTTCATGGCTCGCAGGTCGATCATCGGTGCCCCTTCATCCGACCGGACTTCAACAGTGTTGAACTCTGCTGAACCCCGTTCGGGTTGTCAACCGGATTCGGTCTCATCGACCTCCGTCGAGACCCGGATGATCGCGCGGCACGGCGATGCCCAGCTGCCGCCGGTAGACGAGATCGCAGCCCCAGCAGGTCAGCAACAGTGACGCGCGCTCGGCCAGGGCGCCGTACGCGACCGGTTCGACCCGGCCGCACAGGGTCGTGATCTCCTCGCCGGGGTCCGGCATCCGGCGCAGGTGGGCGCGGTGCCAGCGCCCGTCGAACACCGGGTGGACCCGGTCGAGGTCGACGTAGATCCGGGCGGTCACCGGTCGCCCCGCTCGTTGATGACCTCGCCGCAAGCGGCGCACTCGGCGCGGCCGTCGACCGGGCCGTCGAAGTCGATCTGCTCGGACCGGTGACGCAGCCCGCGGTCCGAGTACGCGTCGCAGGCCGGGATCAGCCAGAACCGGCCGGGATCAGCCAGTTCGTCCGCCGGGTAGCGGTGGACCAGTCCGTCGCCGTGGAAGAAACGCCGTTCGCGGGAAACGTCCATCAGGTTCGCTCCCGGAGGACCTGCCGGATGTTCGCGATCAGCTCGGCCGAGGCCTGGGTGGGCAGGATGACGGGCTCGCCGTCGCCGACGCGCAACGCCACCTGTGGCCTGTCCGCGCCGACGATGAGCAGTCCCACCACGACCTGACTGGATCGTCCCCCCACTGTCCGCGCCGGCGCGATCAGGCTCGACCGCCATCTCAGGCCATCCACCGAAACCTCCACTATGACAACTGCCGCCAGTGATTGACATCAATGTCATCGCTGGCATCGTCGAGCCGCAATGGCACGTTCGGGTGATGCTGGGGTGGCCGTGGACGTGCCATAACATGTGGTGCATGGCTGGCAGCACTCGAACTCAGACCGCGATCGCCCTCGGTGCCGCCCTGAAGTCGACGCGCGAAGAGCGCGGGATCTCCCAGCGGAAACTGTCCGAGCTGATCGGCCGGGCGTCCGGCCTCGTGTCCCGGTGGGAGTCCGGCGAGCGGACAGCCAAGCCCGAGGATGTCGCCGAGATCATCGAGGCGCTCGGCATCGAGGGCGACGAAGCGGCCGATCTGATGGCGGTGGCGAACGGTGCTGGCCACGCTCAGTGGCTGGCCGTCACATTGCCCGAACGACGTCAGCAGCTCGCCGCGTTGCTGGCCGCTGAGCGCACCGCCACGAAAGTCACCCACGTGGCGCCATTGCTCATTCCCGGCGTCCTTCAGACGAGTGACTTCATTCGCTCGATGATGACTGAAGGCGATGTGCCCGTGGACGAAATTGATGAGCGGGTCGCGATGCGCATCGGGCGACGCGACCTCATCACTCGCCGTGACCCCGCGCGTCTCGATGTCCTTCTCGACGAAGCTGCCATTCGTCGCATTGTCGGTAGTCGGCAGATCATGGCGGATCAGTTGCGCTATCTGCTGGAGATGTCTGACCTGCCCAACGTCGAAATTCGCGTTGTGCCGTTTTCGGCGGGTTTCACCCCCGCGCTGACCGGTTCCTACATCTTGCTTGATTCCGATGAGGCGCCGTCGATCGTCAGCTTGGAAATGCAGCGAAGCGGGCTGATCTTGCATGACGCTGACGATGTCGCAGGCTATCGGCGAGCTGCCGAGACAGTGAGGGAAAAGGCGATGAGCATCGAGGCCACTCGCGAGCTCATCACGGATCTGCTGACTGAAATGGAGACGAAATGACCTCTCTTAGCCCTGGTCCGTGGTTCAAGTCAAGCAAGAGTACGGAAACACAGGACTGTGTCGAGGTGAAGCTCGGTGCGGTGGTGGCCGTGCGTGACACGAAAGACCGTCACAGCGGCGTTCTCGCCGTCGACGGGTGCGGCTGGTCTGCGTTCCTCGGCGCGGTCAAACGCGAGGGCTGAGCTCCAGGAGCTTGAGCACCGGCACCGCTCGCTCGGGGTGAGTCTCCCGGGCGCCGACATTGGGCCCTGACATCGAGCCCTGACAACAGGACAGAACCGGCGCAGCTCGTTGACCGGCGAATTCGCGTGTCGGTAGCGTCACGGGCAGTGAATACCTGACAACGTTGTCAGGCCGTTGTCACCTGCCTGGAGGTTGGCGCATGCGTGCCCGGAGACTGCTCACTGCGCTGCTGGGGGCCACCCTGCTGGCCGGGACCACGACGCCAGCCGGAGCGACCACGCTGCTGGTCGCCGACCCCGTCTCGTACGTCGATCCGATGATCGGCACCACCAACGCGGGCAACGTGTACCCGGGCGCGACCCGGCCGTTCGGGATGATCGCCTGGAGCCCGACCACGACCAAGGGCAACCAGGCGGGTTCCGGCGCGGCGGGTGGCTACCAGTACGACGTGACCCGCCTGCGCGGCTTCAGCCTTACGCATCTCAACGGCACCGGCTGCACGCCGGGGGCCTCCGGTGACGTACCGATCATGCCGTTCCCCGGCGACGTGCGGACCTCGCCGTCGGCGGACAGCAAGGACGAGGTCTTCGCGAGCTCCTTCTCGCACGCCAACGAGACCGCCGAGCCGGGCCACTACCAGGTCGGGCTCGACAACGGCGTCGGCGTCGATCTCGCCGTCACCGACCGCGCGGGCCTCGGGAGGTTCAGCTTCCCGCGGGACAAGCCCGCGAACCTGCTGTTCCGCACCTCGAACTCCCTGCCGGGCAGCAAGGACGCCTCGATCCAGATCGACGCGGTACACAACCGGGTGACCGGTTCGGTGGACTCCGGCGGCTTTTGCGGACGCACCACCGGTGGCGAGGAGAACCAGCGCTCGTACTACACGCTGCATTTCAGCGTCCAGTTCGACCAGCCGATCATCGGACAGGGCACCTGGGTCGACGGCACGCTGCGACCCGGCACCAGCCGGGCGACCGGCGGAGAGGGCTTCACCGATGCCGCGCGGCCGGGCAAGGGCTCCGGCGGCTACGTCGGTTTCGACGCGAGCAAGGGCCCGGTCACGGCGAAGATCGGCATCTCGTACGTCAGCGCTCGCAACGCCCAGAGCAACGTCGACACCGAACTGCCCGCAGGCACGTCGTTCGGCCAGGTCCGCTCGGACGCCCGCAAGGCCTGGCAGACCGAGCTCAACCGGATCTCCGTCGGCGGCGGCACGCACGCGCAGCTCACGACCTTCTACACCGCGCTCTACCACGCGTTCCAGCAGCCGAGCCTGTTCAACGACGTCAACGGCGAGTACCTCGGTAGCGACCGCGAGACCCACAAACTCGCGAAGGGCCAGAAAGCGCAGTACGGCACCTTCTCCGGCTGGGACGTCTACCGCGCGCAGGTGCAGCTGCTCGCGTTCCTCGACCCCGCGCGGGCGGGTGACTACGCGCAGTCCCTCTACAACTTCGCCGGGCAGAACGGCGGCGAATGGGACCGCTGGCTGCACAACAACGGCGGCACCCATGTGATGAGCGGCGACCCGTCGGCGCCCGCGCTGGCCGGGATGTACGCCTTCGGCGCGACCGGCTTCGACGTCAAGGGCGCCTTCGACTCGCTGGTCCGCGCGGCGACGATCCCGACGGCGCACGATTCGGCCGACAACGGCTGCGCGATCCAGTGCGTCGGCCAGCGGCCCGGCCTCGCCGACTACCTCAAGCTCCACTACGCGCCCGACAACGCGTGCCACTGCTGGGGCTCGGCCGCGGAGACGCTCGAAGACTCCGTCGCCGACTACGCGCTCTCGGACTGGGCGTCCCGGCTCGGCCGCGATCCCGAGCGGGCGGCTTTTTTAGCACGGTCGAGCTATTACCGTGACGTTTTCAACCCGAAGGCCACCGAACACGGTGGCTACCTGCAGGCCCGCAACGCCGACGGCTCCTGGGTGGTCCCGTTCACCCCGACGACCGACGTCGGTTTCGTCGAGGGCAGCAGCTCGCAGTACACCTGGATGGCGTCGCACGACGTGCGCGGCCTCGGCCAGGCACTCGGCGGCACGCAGCCGACCGTCACCCGGCTCGACGCCTTCTTCCACGACGCCGCGGGCAACTGGGCGCTCAAGGGCCTCGACGACGAGCGCTACAACCCCGGCAACGAGCCCGACATCAACGCGCCCTGGCTCTACGACTACCTCCAGCGGCCGTGGAAGACCCAGGAGACCGTGCGCCAGCTCGTCACCACCGTGTACGGCGCGGGCACCGACGGCCTGCCCGGCAACGACGACCTCGGGACCATGTCCTCTTGGTACGTCTTCGCCGCGCTCGGCATGTTCCCGCAGATCCCGAGCCGCGCCGACCTGGTGCTGGCGAGCCCGCTGTTCCCGAAGGCGGTCGTGCACCGCGGCAACGGCGCGACCATCACCATCGACGCCCCACGCGCCTCGGCGGCCACCTTCTACGTGCAGAACGTCCAGGTCAACGGCATGGCTACGAGTCGGCCATGGGTATCGGAGGCCTTCGTCGCCAACGGCGGCACGATCTCCTACGACCTGTCCACCCAGCCGAACACCACCTGGGGCACGGCCGCCGCGGACGCGCCACCGCAGGCCCAGCTCCCGGACTACCGGCCCGTCCAAGCGCCCGCCGCTGCGGTCGCGAAGGCTGGGCCGCGCGTCACGTCTGTCCGTTGACGGCCACTTCGCCCGCACCGTGGACACCACCGGCTCGAACTCTCGGCGCGTGACCTCCGGGCGCGCGCGCCGGACCCGGCTCGCCGAAGCGCCCCGGGCCGTTCTGGATCCTGGGCTGCGCGATCCTGGTCCTCGTGGCGGTGATCGCGCGGTGGCCGTTCTGATCGCCGCGCTCGTGAAGCCGGACGCGCACACTGACAGGGCCGGTGCCTGCGCGGGTTCACCGGCTGCCCACGGCCGATCACTCACCGTCGGACGATCACCCGGCGGAGGGTTTCACCCTCGGTCCGGCGGCATGTCGGGGCGCGTCCAGGACGGCGAAGGGGCAGGATCCCCCAGAGCCGCACCGCGCTCAGGGCGGGGCATAGGGTGAGAGTCCCGATCGCTTCGTCAGGAGACCGGGACCCGTCTGCCTAGGGGAGGTTTTCGCTGGTGTCGAACGATTCCTTCGTCCACCTGCACGTCCACACCGAGTACTCGATGCTCGACGGTGCGGCGAAGATCGCCCCCCTGTTCAAGGAGGCGGCGCGCCTGAACATGCCCGCGGTCGGGATGACCGACCACGGCAACATGTACGGCGGCGACGAGTTCTACCAGCAGTCGATCAAGCACGGGCTGAAGCCGATCATCGGCATCGAGGCCTACGTCGCGCCGGAGAGCCGCTTCCACAAGAAGCCGGTCTTCTGGGGCCAGTCGAACCAGCGCGGCGCGGACGAACTGGGTGAGGGCGGCGACGTCTCGGGCGCCGGTGCGTACACCCACATGACGATGCTCGCCGAGAACGCCACCGGCCTGCGGAACCTGTTCAAGCTCTCCTCGCTGGCGAGCATGCAGGGCTACTACCGCAAGCCCCGGATGGACCGCGAGCTGATCTCCGAGAACCACACCGGCATCATCGCGACCACCGGCTGCCCGTCGGGCGAGGTGCAGACCCGGCTGCGGCTCGGGCAGAAGGAAGCGGCGATCCAGGCCGCGTCGGACTACAAGGACATCTTCGGCGCCGACAACTTCTTCCTGGAACTGATGGACCACGGGCTGCCGATCGAGCGCTCGGTCCGTGAGGGGCTGCTCGAGGTCGGCAAGCTGCTCGACCTCAAGCCGCTGGCCACGAACGACTCGCACTACGTCACCAAGGACCAGGCCGACACCCACTCGGCGCTGCTGTGCGTGCAGGCGGGCAAGACCCTGAACGACCCGAACCGCTTCAAGTTCGACGGTGACGGTTACTACCTCAAGTCCGCCGAGGACATGCGCGAGTACTGGGACAAAGAGGTCCCCGGCGCCGCCGACTCGACGCTGTGGATCGCCGAGCGTGTCCAGTCCTACGCAGACGTCTACGCGCACAAGGACCGGCTGCCGTTCTTTGAGGTCCCCGACGGCTACGACCAGGGCACCTGGCTGCGCGCCGAGGTCGACAAGGGCCTGAAGTGGCGTTTCCCGGACGGCGAGCCCGAGGGCTACGCCGACCGCATCGAGATCGAGCTCGACGTCATCATCGGGAAGGGCTTCCCGGCCTACTTCCTCATCGTCGCCGACCTCATCAACTACGCCCGCAGCGTCGGCATCCGCGTCGGCCCCGGCCGTGGTTCCGCCGCCGGTTCGCTGGTCGCGTACGTGCTGGGTATCACCAACCTGGACCCGATCCCGCAGAAACTGCTGTTCGAGCGGTTCCTGAACCCCGAGCGCGTGTCCATGCCCGATATCGACATCGACTTCGACGACCGCCGCCGCGGCGAGATGATCCGGTACGCCACCGACAAGTACGGCGTCGACAAGGTCGCCCAGGTCATCACCTTCGGCACCATTAAGACCAAGGCCGCGATCAAGGACTCCGCGCGGGTCCACTTCGGCCAGCCCGGTTACGCCATCGCCGACCGGATCTCCAAGGCGCTCCCGCCGCCGATCATGGCGAAGGACATCCCGCTCTCCGGCATCGTCGACAAGACCCACGAGCGCTACGCCGAGGCCGCCGAGGTCCGCGCGCTCGTCGAGACCGACGAAGAGTGCAAGACGATCTTCGACACCGCCCGCGGTCTCGAGGGCCTGATCCGCAACGCCGGTGTCCACGCCTGCGCGGTCATCATGTCGAGTGAACCGCTCACCAACGCGATCCCGCTCTGGCAGCGTGACGACGGCTCGATCATCACCGGCTGGGACTACCCGTCCTGCGAGGCCATCGGCCTGCTGAAGATGGACTTCCTCGGCCTGCGGAACCTGACGGTCATCGGCGACGCGATCGACAACATCAAGACCAACCGCGGGGTCGACATCGACCTCGACACCCTGGGTGTCGAGGACCCGGAGACGTACAAGATGCTGTCCCGCGGTGACACGCTCGGCGTGTTCCAGCTGGACGGCGGGCCGATGCGCGACCTGCTGCGCCGCATGCAGCCGACCCTGTTCGACGACATCGTGGCGGTGGGCGCGCTGTACCGCCCCGGCCCGATGGGCATGAACGCGCACAACGACTACGCCGACCGCAAGAACAACCGGCAGAAGGTCAGCCCGATCCACCCCGAGCTCGATGGTCCCTTGAAGGAGATCCTGGCCGACACCTTCGGCCTGATCGTCTACCAGGAGCAGATCATGCAGATCGGCCAGAAGGTGGCCGGGTACTCGATGGGCCGCGCGGACGTGCTGCGTCGCGCGATGGGTAAGAAGAAGAAGGAAGTCCTCGACCTCGAGTACGAGGGCTTCGAGGCCGGGATGAAGGGCAGCCCGCTGCTCGACGGCGGCTTCTCGCCCGAAGCGGTCAAGGCGCTGTGGGACACGATCCTCCCGTTCGCGGGGTACGCGTTCAACAAGAGCCACGCGGCCGCGTACGGCCTGATCTCGTACTGGACGGCGTTCCTCAAGGCGAACTTCACGCCGGAGTACATGGCCGCGCTGCTCACGTCGGTCGGGGACAACAAGGACAAGTCCGCGATCTACCTGTCCGAGTGCCGCCGCCTCGGCATCAAGGTGCTGCCGCCGGACGTCAACGAGTCGGCGCTGAGGTTCGCGGCCGTCGGGGACGACATCCGGTTCGGCATGGGCGCGGTGCGCAACGTCGGCGCGAACGTCGTCGACTCGATCATCAAGACCCGCGCGGAGAAGGGGAAGTACTCCTCCTTCACCGACTTCCTCGACAAGTCCGAGCTCGTGGCCTGCAACAAGCGGGTCATCGAGTCGCTGATCAAGGCGGGCGGGTTCGACTCGGTCGGCAACTCGCGCCTGGCGATGATCCAGGTGCACGAGGACGCGGTGGAAGCCGTGGTCCCACTCAAGCGCCAAGAGGCGATGGGCCAGTTCGACCTGTTCGGCTCCGGTGGCGGCGGGGATGGGGATGGCGCGGCGGCCGCGTCCTCTTCCCCCCTCGCCCACCTGAAGTTCGGCGAGGACGAGTACCCGCGCAAGCAGCTGCTCGCCTACGAGCGGGAGATGCTGGGCCTGTACGTCTCGGCGCACCCGCTGGACGGCGCCGAGCGGATCCTGCGCAAACACGCCCCCAAGGCGATCGCCAGCCTGCTCAACGACCCGCCGAAGGAGGGCGAGGTGGTCATCTCCGGGTTGATCACCGCGCTTGAGCGGCGGGTCAACAAGAAGGGCGAGCCCTGGGCGATCTGCACGGTCGAGGACATGGACGCTTCCCTGGAGGTCCTGTTCTTCGCCAAGTCGTACTCGATGTTCGCCGCGGACCTCATCGAGGACAACGCGGTGCTCGTCAAGGGCCGGGTCAACTGGCGCGAGGACAAGATGTCCGTCTTCGGCGGCGGCCTGGTCCCGCTCGACCTGTCCGAGATCGGCAACGGCGTCGACGACCCGCCGCTCGTGCTGCTCGCCGCGGCCGAGAAGATCGACCAGTCGGTGGTCAGCGAGCTGAAGTCGGCCCTGCTGGCGCACAAGGGGGAGACCCCGGTGCACCTCAAGCTGGTCGGCAAGAGTCAGACGGTGTTCGCCCTCTACGACTACCCGGTCAAGGTGAGCTCGATGCTGATCGGTGAGCTCAAGAGCATCCCCGGGATCACCGCGAACACCTGATGGCCGACTACGAACCCGATCCTCGCCGCTGGAAGGCGCTCGCCGTCTCGCTGGCCGCCGGTTTCATGGGCCTGCTCGACGTCAGCATCGTCAACACGGCGCTGCCGTCGATCCAGCGGGACCTGCACGCCACCAGCGGCGGAATCCAGTGGGTCGTCTCGGGCTACGCGCTGGCGTTCGGGCTCGTGCTGGTCACCGGCGGGCGGCTGGGCGACGCACTCGGCCGTCGCCGGATGTTCCTCGCCGCGCTGGCCGGTTTCGTCCTGACCAGCGCGCTCGCGGGCGCCGCCCCGGACGAGACGACGCTGGTGATCGCCCGGCTGGCGCAGGGCTGCGCGGCGGGCATGCTGACCCCGCAGAACACCGGCCTGATCCAGGACCTGTTCCGCGGCCCCGAGCGCGGTCGGGCGTTCGGCCTGTTCGGCGCGGTGGTGGGGATCTCGACGGCCGTCGGCCCGGTGCTCGGCGGGGTGATCCTGGCCGTGTTCGGCGACCCGAACGGCTGGCGCTGGGTGTTCTACGTCAACGTCCCGATCGGCGTGCTGGCGTTCATGCTGGCGCTGCGTCTGCTGCCGAAGGCCCGCCCCGAACGTCGCCCGCTGCTTGAGCAGATCGACTTCGTGGGCATGGTGCTGCTCGCGGTGGCCGTGCTCGGGGTGCTGCTGCCGCTGATCGACTCCGACGTCGGCGGTCTCTGGTGGCTCTTCGTCGTCGCGGTGGTTTTCGGCTTCCTGTTCATCCGCTGGGAGCACCGGATCGTGCACTGCGGCCGCTCGCCGCTGCTGGACACCCGGCTGTTCACCCAGACCCCGGGGTACTCCTCCGGCGCGGCAGTGGGCGCGATCTACTTCTGCGGGTTCGCCGGGATCTGGCTGGTCTTCGCGATGTTCTTCCAGCAGGGTCTCGGGTATACGCCGCTGCAGTCCGGGCTCGCGGTCACCCCGTTCGCGCTCGGCTCGGCGGTGTCCGCGGCGGTCGCCGGGCGGCTCGTGCCCCGGTTCGGGCGGCGGCTGACGGTGACCGGCCTGAGCCTGGTGATTCTCGGGCTGGTCGTGGTCGCGCTGGTGGCCGGGCGGGTCCCGGCCGGTGACGTCGGGCTGGTGATCGCCCTGCCCCTTCTGCTGGCCGGGATAGGTGGCGGGATGGTCATCTCGCCGAACACGACGCTCAGCCTCGAATGCGTCCCGACGTCGATGGCCGGGGTGGCCGGTGGCGCGCTGCAGACCGGGCAGCGGATGGGCACGGCGATCGGCACCGCCGTGCTGGCGACGGTGTTCCACTCGGTGGTCGGGACGAATCCGGACGGTGGTCGCTACCCCGCCGCGCTGTCGGTGGCGATGGCCTGCGCCGCCGGGCTCACCGCGGTCGCCCTCGTGCTGGCGGTCCTGGAACTGCGGGCCCGTCGTCACCGTGCGCGGGCCGACGAGCGGGAACAGGGCCGGCGCGAGGCTGAGAACTCGTCGGCGGACATTCAGCGCAGTTGAACGCTCCCTGCTCGACAATGATCACCCGGACTAGTGACAGAGCTACTCTGAGCAGGAATCAATGCTCCATCCGAGTGACTCGCGTCAGCAGGGTCTAGCGCTACTCAGAGCAACCGAGTAGACCTTATGGAGCCCTGGCTGCGGCTTTTCAGCTACCTACAGTGGCATTCCGCTCGGCAACCCGGGGATGGGGTTACCGGTCGGTTCGATCGTGCGTTATCCGGAGTTCCACGGAATGGGTACGCACGGTCACGGTCCAGTTTCATGTCGTCGGCGTCCGCGGGGGACCGTTCGGCGGCATCTGGACTCGGCCACGGCGGCACGATCAGCGCGGTGAAGGCGAAGGTGCGGACAGGTCCGGGCAGGGGAGCCGGGTCTGTCCGCACTCTCATTTCCCGGTGAGCTCTTCCTCCCGCATGACCTCCGGCCCGTCGTCGCGCCGAGTTCGCCCGATCGTGCTGGGATGACGGCGGATCCCATCGGGTGAGCACGAGGAGCGTGGGGATGTCCGAGACGGCGTCGCGGCCGGGAAACCGGCTCCGGGTCTGGTATCGGCCGATGCGGTCGCGCGACAGCGGGGAAGGCCATCGCGTCTCGACCCCGCTCGAGCTGCTGTTCGACCTCTGTTTCGTGGTCGCGGTCGGCCAGGCCGCCGCGCAGCTGCACCACGCGCTGGGCGAGGGCCACTACGGACACGGCGTGCTGAGCTTCGTGCTGGTGTTCTTCGCGATCTGGTGGGGCTGGCTGAATTTCAGCTGGTTCGCCTCGGCCTACGACACCGACGACGTGCCCTACCGGATCGCGACCCTCGTCCAGATCGCGGGCGGTCTGGTGGTGGCCGCGGGGGTGGACAGTGCCTTCGAGCGCGACTTCCAGGTGATGGTGGTCGGGTACGTGCTCATGAGGCTGGCGATGGTCAGCCAGTGGCTCCGCGCCGCGAGGTCCGACCCGGAGCACCGGGTCAACGCGCTGACCTACGCCGCCGGTATCACGATCGTCCAGCTCCTCTGGATCGTTCGGCTGACCCTGCCGGAGTCGTGGGCGCTGCCCTCGTTCTTCGTACTGGTGCTCGCCGAGTTCGCGGTCCCGATGATCGCCGAACGGCGCAACGGGACGACCTGGCACCCGCATCACATCGCCGAGCGCTACGGCTTGTTCACCATCATCGTGCTGGGCGAATCGGTGTTCGGCGCGACCAACGCCATCAAGGAGGGCATGGCAGACGGCGAGCACATCGCCGGTCTGGCCTCGCTGGCCGGCGCCGGACTGGTGCTGGTCTTCTCCCTGTGGTGGCTGTATTTCGACCAGCCGGGGCACGCGCGGATCACCCGAGGTCGCACTTCCCTGCTGACGTTGTCCAGCTGGGGCTACGGGCACTTCCTGATCTTCGGTTCCGCGGCCGCGATCGGTGCCGGACTGGAGCTCTCGGTCGACTACGACACCCACACCGCGCACATCGCGGGTCTGCCGGCCGGGATGGCGACCACGATCCCCGTCGCGATCTATCTGCTCAGCGTGTGGCTGCTGCACATCGGCCCGACCAACGAATGCCGTCCGATCGCGATCGGCTTCCCTGTCACCGCGGTGCTCGTGCTGGCCGCTTCTTTCGGTCCCGCGCCGATCCACGTCACCGCGGTGCTCGTGGCCGCGCTGGTCACGCTGACCGTCATCGCCACCCGCGGCGCGCGGATTCCATGATCACCGCAGGTCAGAAGCGTGCGAATCCCTTGAGGTACCCCCCTGTTCCAGGGGGTATGTGGCCATGTAAAGTTCTCCAAGTCGCCAGGGAAACCGGGTGGCTGCGGGACACAAACCAAGCTCTCAGCTTCGGCTGGTTGAGTGGGTGTTCCAACACAAACTGCTAGGAACAATTCGCTTCAGGTAAGGCCTCGTGGTGGGGCGCGATCTGCGGTGTGTTGCTTGAGAACTCAACAGTGTGCTAGTGAACTAAGCCAGTAGAGCTTATGTATTTTAACCTCGTTTGAGGTTCCTTTGAGATTGAGAATACTGTTCTTCATTGAACAAATTTAGTCTCGATCAAACAATTCATTGTTGGAGAGTTTGATCCTGGCTCAGGACGAACGCTGGCGGCGTGCTTAACACATGCAAGTCGAACGATGAAGCTCTTCGGGGTGGATTAGTGGCGAACGGGTGAGTAACACGTGGGCAATCTGCCCTGTACTTTGGGATAAGCCTTGGAAACGGGGTCTAATACCGGATATCACTTCTCTGGGCATCCAGGGTTGTTGAAAGTTCT